>DXLD01000114.1:0-4940 GCA_019414935.1 Streptococcus sp. | reverse complement strand
TGCGGCTAGCTTTCTAGTTTGCTCTTTGATTTTCATTGAGTATAAATTAGCCATAAAGAAAACCTATCACAGATATAGATATCATATAATGGCGCAAATGGTCTTTTTCTGTTAAGATTATAAGGTATTCTATTTTGGAGGAAATGACATGAAAAAAATCGTTAAATACTCATCTCTTGCTGCCCTAGGGCTTGTTGCTGCAGGTGTGCTTGCGGCTTGCTCAGGTGGTGCTAAGAAAGAAGGAGAAGCAGCTAGCAAGAAAGAAATTATCGTTGCAACCAATGCTACACCAAAACCATTCAACTATGAAGAAAATGGCGAATTGACTGGTTACGAAATTGAAGTGGTTCGCGCTATCTTTAAAGATTCTGACAAATATGATGTCAAGTTTGAGAAGACAGAATGGTCAGGTGTCTTTGCAGGACTTGATGCTGACCGTTACAATATGGCTGTTAGCAACATCAGCTACACTAAAGAACGTGCTGAAAAATACCTTTATGCAGCTCCAACTGCTAAAAACCCTAACGTTCTTGTAGTGAAAAAAGATGACCCTAGCATCAAATCGCTTGATGATATCGGTGGAAAATCAACAGAAGTTGTTCAAGGGACAACATCTGCTAAACAGCTAGAAGACTACAACAAACAACATTCAGATAATCCAACTGTCCTAAAGTATACTAAAGCGGACTTCCAACAAATCATGGGACGCTTGAGCGATGGCCAGTTTGACTACAAGATTTTTGATAAAATCGGTGTTGAAACAGTCATCAAGGACCAAGGTTTGGACAACTTGAAAGTTATTGAACTTCCAAGCGACCAACAACCTTACGTTTACCCACTTCTTGCCAAAGGTCAAGATGAGTTGAAAACATTTGTAGACAAACGTATCCAAGAACTCTACAAAGATGGAACTCTTGAAAAGTTGTCTAAACAATTCTTTGGAGACACTTACCTACCAGCAGAAGCTGATATTAAATAATTTTTTGAAATCATCCATTCTGAATCAGGTGGGTGATTTCTCAATTTTTAAGTATATAGTTTTAAACTATATATCTGATTATCTAATAACAATTTGTGAAATCAAACAAATTGTGAGATACTAGTACGGTATTATTTTTAAGGAGAAAGAATCATGAAAATTAAAAAATGGCTTGGTGTAGCAGCCCTTGCTACAGTCGCAGGTTTGGCTCTTGCAGCTTGCGGAAACTCAGAAAAGAAAGCAGACAATGCAACAACTATCAAAATCGCAACTGTTAACCGTAGCGGTTCTGAAGAAGCTCGTTGGGATAAAGTTCAAGAATTAGTTAAAAAAGACGGTATTACTTTGGAATTTACAGAGTTCACAGACTACTCACAACCAAACAAGGCAACTGCTGATGGCGAAGTAGATTTGAACGCTTTCCAACACTATAACTTCTTGAACAACTGGAACAAAGAAAACGGAAAAGACCTTGTAGCGATTGCAGATACTTACATCTCTCCAATCCGTCTTTACTCAGGTTTGAATGGAAGTGACAACAAGTACACTAAAGTAGAAGACATCCCAGCAAACGGAGAAATCGCTGTACCAAACGACGCTACAAACGAAAGTCGTGCACTTTACTTGCTTCAATCAGCTGGCTTGATTAAATTGGATGTTTCTGGAACTGCTCTTGCAACAGTTGCTAACATCAAAGAAAATCCAAAGAACTTGAAAATCACTGAATTGGATGCTAGCCAAACAGCTCGTTCATTGTCATCAGTTGACGCTGCCGTTGTAAACAATACCTTCGTTACAGAAGCAAAATTGGACTACAAGAAAGCACTTTTCAAAGAACAAGCTGATGAAAATTCAAAACAATGGTACAACATCATCGTTGCGAAAAAAGATTGGGAAACATCACCAAAAGCTGATGCTATCAAGAAAGTGATCGCAGCTTACCACACAGATGACGTGAAAAAAGTTATCGAAGAAACATCAGACGGTTTGGATCAACCAGTTTGGTAATAAGAAACAGGGAGGTGGGAGAGAAAATTCCACCTCTTGCTTTTGTATAGAGCATGGATTGTCAGGAAGAGTAGTTCATAGAAAGGTAGAGAGAATATGGTTTTTCCTAGTGAACAAGAACAGATTGAAAAATTTGAAAAGGATCATGTAGCCCAGCATTATTTTGAGGTTTTGCGTACCTTGATTTCTAAGAAATCAGTCTTTGCCCAGCAGGTTGGACTTAAGGAAGTTGCCAATTATCTGGGTGAGATTTTCAAGCGTGTTGGGGCTGAAGTGGAGATTGATGAGACTTACACGGCGCCTTTTGTCATGGCACATTTCAAGAGTTCGCGTCCAGATGCCAAAACCCTGATTTTCTATAACCACTATGACACTGTACCAGCGGATGGGGATCAAGTCTGGACAGAGGAGCCCTTTACGCTTTCGGTCCGCAACGGCTTTATGTATGGGCGTGGGGTTGATGACGACAAGGGTCATATCACGGCTCGTTTGAGTGCTTTGAGAAAATACATGCAGCACCATGATGACCTGCCTGTCAATATCAGTTTTATCATGGAGGGAGCGGAGGAATCGGCTTCAACAGACCTAGATAAGTATCTAGAAAAGCATTCGGATAAACTCCGTGGTGCAGATTTGTTGGTCTGGGAACAAGGGACCAAGAATGCCTTGGAGCAGTTAGAAATTTCTGGTGGAAATAAGGGGATTGTGACCTTTGATGCCAAGGTAAAAAGTGCGGATGTGGATATCCACTCTAGTTATGGAGGAGTTGTGGAATCAGCTCCTTGGTACCTCCTTCAAGCCCTACAGTCTCTTCGTGCCGCAGATGGCCGTATCTTGGTTGAAGGTTTGTACGAAGAAGTACAAGAGCCGAATGAACGAGAATTAGCCTTGGTGGATACCTACGCTCAACGAAATCCAGGGGAAATCAGCCAGATTTATGGTTTGGAATTGCCTCTCTTACAAGAGGACCGCGCAGCCTTTCTAAAACGTTTCTTTTTCGAGCCAGCTCTTAATATCGAAGGGATTCAGTCAGGCTACCAAGGACAAGGGGTTAAAACGATTTTGCCTGCAGAAGCTAGTGCTAAGTTAGAAGTTCGTTTGGTTCCTGGCCTAGAACCGCATGATGTTCTGGAAAAAATTCGGAAACAGCTAGACAAAAATGGCTTTGATAAGGTAGAATTATACTATACCTTGGGAGAGATGAGCTATCGAAGCGATATGAGCGCGCCAGCCATTCTCAATGTAATCGAGTTGGCCAAGAAATTCTATCCACAGGGCGTTTCAGTATTGCCAACGACAGCGGGGACAGGGCCTATGCATACGGTCTTTGATGCCCTAGAGGTGCCAATGGTGGCCTTCGGTCTAGGAAATGCCAACAGCCGAGACCACGGTGGAGATGAAAATGTGCGAATCGCCGATTATTACACCCATATTGAATTAGTAGAGGAGCTGATTAGAAGCTATGAGTAGAGACATTATCAAGTTAGATCAGATCGATGTGACTTTTCACCAAAAGAAGAGAACCATCACAGCGGTCAAGGATGTGACCATTCACATCCAAGAAGGGGATATCTACGGAATCGTTGGATATTCTGGAGCAGGGAAATCAACTCTTGTACGGGTGATTAACCTCTTGCAAAAACCATCTGCAGGAAAAATTACCATTGATGACGATGTGATTTTTGATGGTAAGGTCACCTTGACGGCAGAGCAGTTGCGTCGTAAACGTCAAGATATCGGAATGATTTTCCAGCATTTCAACCTCATGAGCCAAAAGACAGCAGAGGAGAATGTAGCCTTTGCCCTTAAACATTCTGGACTCAGTAAGGAAGAAAAGAAGGCTAAAGTAGCTAAGTTGTTGGACTTGGTTGGCTTGGCAGACCGTGCTGAAAATTATCCTTCACAGCTATCTGGAGGGCAAAAACAGCGTGTGGCCATTGCGCGTGCCTTGGCAAATGATCCAAAAATCTTGATTTCAGATGAGTCAACTTCTGCCCTTGACCCTAAGACAACCAAGCAGATTTTGGCCTTGTTGCAAGATTTGAACCAAAAATTAGGCTTGACTGTTGTCTTGATTACGCATGAAATGCAGATTGTCAAAGACATTGCCAACCGTGTGGCAGTTATGCAGGATGGACATTTGATTGAGGAGGGTAGTGTTCTTGAAATCTTCTCAGACCCTAAACAACCTTTGACTCAAGACTTTATCTCAACAGCTACAGGTATTGACGAAGCCATGGTCAAAATCGAGAAGCAAGAAATCGTGCAACATCTGTCTGAAAACAGTCTTTTAGTGCAACTCAAGTATGCAGGTGCTTCAACAGACGAGCCACTTTTGAATGAATTGTACAAGCATTACCAAGTAACGGCTAATATCCTCTATGGAAATATCGAAATTCTCGATGGTACTCCTGTTGGAGAATTGGTTGTGGTACTGTCTGGTGAAAAAGCAGCGCTAGCAGGCGCTCAAGAAGCCATTCGTCAAGCAGGCGTACAACTAAAAGTATTGAAGGGAGGACAGTAAGATGGAATCATTGATTCAAACCTATTTGCCAAATGTCTATAAGATGGGTTGGGCTGGTCAAGCAGGCTGGGGAACAGCCATCTACTTAACCCTCTATATGACAGTTCTTTCTTTCATCATCGGAGGGTTCTTGGGGCTAGTGGCAGGTCTTTTCCTTGTTTTGACAGCGCCAGGTGGTGTCTTGGAAAATAAGGTCGTTTTCTGGATTTTAGATAAGATTACCTCTATTTTCCGTGCGGTACCATTTATCATTCTCTTGGCAGTCTTGTCACCCTTCTCCCATCTAATTGTAGGGACAAGCATTGGTCCAAATGCGGCTATCGTACCGCTATCTTTTGCAGTCTTTGCCTTCTTTGCCCGTCAAGTACAGGTGGTATTGGCTGAGCTAGATGGTGGTGTCATTGAGGCAGCTCAAGCTAGTGGAGCGAC
>DXLD01000113.1:0-5043 GCA_019414935.1 Streptococcus sp. | reverse complement strand
GTGCGTGGGTTCGAATCCCATGTCTTCCGTTTATTTTAAAAAAGATACCCAAGAAATCTTGGGTATCTTTTTTCTTATATGCTTGTTTTATAACTCGGGTGAATTTCTTAGAAAATATCAAATAACAATTTCACATTGAGAATTGTTAAGATAATGGAAACGATATAGCCAAGGATGGTATTCCATTTGGCATTGGTAAATTCTCCCATCAGTGATTTCTTAGAAGTTAGATAAATCAGTGGGAAGATTGAAAATGGAAGAGCAATCGAAAGAAAGACTTGTGAATAAACCAATAACTGATCTAATGTTTTTTCCTGATGACCAAACAGAACCGCTACAATCATGACAGGCAACAAGGCAAAGAGACGAGTTGCCAAACGAATGAACCATTGAGGTAATCTCATATGCAAGAAACCTTCCATAACGATTTGTCCAGTCAAGGTACCCGTAATTGTCGAATTTTGACCACTGGCTAATAAAGCCAAGGCAAACAAGGTTGATAAGGTCGAGCTAGCTATAGCTCCTGCAATAGTAGAATCCTGCAAGGCATTATACATTTGAGAGAAGGCAGAAATCTCAGATGCATGGCCGAAAAAGAGAGCCGCCCCGAGAATTAATAGAAGGGAGTTAACCACAAAGGCCAAGGATAATTGGAGATTTGAATCCCAGGTCATAAAGCGCACGGCTTTTCGAACATCATTCTTGTCCTTGTGATTGATTTTCCGAGTTTGTGACAAGGAAGAATGCAAATAGAGGTTATGGGGCATAACCGTTGCTCCCACGATCCCTAGTGCCAAGGTTAATTGACTTTCATGCCCTGGCAAGGGACTTTCAAATAAGGTTGCATTCGGTAGATAACCCTCAACGATTCCTTGGAAGCTTGGATGTGACAAAGCTACCAGATAGGTAAAAATTGCTAGAATGGTTAAAATCAGTGTTGTCACAATAGCTTCAATCTTCTTAAAGCCAAATTTCATCAGAAGCAATAAGAGAAAAACATCCAACACGGTCAAGAGAATTGCTATCATAATCGGAATCTTAAAGAGAAGATTGAGAGCAATCGCTGAACCTAGAACTTCTGCCAGATCTGTCGCCATCAAGGCTAATTCTAAAATCACCCATAGACTATAACGAAGCCATTTAGGTGAATGATGAGCCGTTGCTTGAGCCAGGTCCATCTGGGTTACAATACCAAGCTTTCCTGCCATCTGCTGAAGTTGCATGGCAATGAGAGATGAAATCAAGATAACAAACAAGAGACTATACTTATAGGAAGCACCACCGACTACACTGGTAATCCAGTTTCCTGGATCCATATAACCAACTGCGACAAGAGCACCCGGACCTAAAAAGGCATTTAAATTTTGCCAGAAATGATTGTTATTTGGAGTATCGATAGATTGATTAATCTCAGAGAGTGACACTTTTTTATGAGAAGACATAGATACTTACCTCTTTCTAAACCTACTTTTTCATTATTTTCTATTAGAGAAAAATAAGATTGACTTTAAACTATTAAAACAATGAAAACTATATGAAAAACATTTAGTTTTTTCATTATTTTTCTTAAGGCACCTTAATTATAACAGAAAATATGATAAAAACTTAAGAAAATTCAGGACTTGATTTAATATTTAGGATACAACAAAATGTTGTATTCTTTTTTTGCAAAAGAATACCAAAGAATAAAATAAAAAACGTTGTAAAAACAACGTTTTAGAAAGATTTACAAAACAATGTAAATTATCAATGGAGCCGGTGGGAGTCGAACCCACGTCCAAACATCTGCTAACATATTTGTCTACAACCATAGGTTATGTATTCGTTTAACAGTCCCTCGACACATAACTCAAGCCTAGAAACCGCGAGTCTATCAATCTCTTATCAAGCCGCTAGACAAGACTTGATCGTATCTCGCTAATAATAAGACCTGTCATTGAACACGAGCAATCCAAATCGGGTCACGCCTGCTGGTTTTTAGGCAGCTAGAGCGTAAGAAGTGTTATTTTTTGCAGTTATATTTAACTGAGCGTTTACGTCGCCACACGAGTCGCAAAATATGCCTCATAATGCCTGTCGAATCCGTAACGACCCCAAAAGACAATAAAACCATTATACCTTATCTAACACAAAAATGCAAAAAGGAAAGCAATTAACTACAAAAGATAGTCTTTCAAGGCTTTTGTCAAAGCCTGATAACCAGCAATACTCAGGTGCAGTCCATCAGTTGTATATTCTTTTTTGATTTGGCCTTCTTGGTTTGTCAAACTATCAAAAACTGGCACAAATTCTACCTGCATATAGGCAGAAGCAAGCTCTTGATAGGCTTGATTCCATTTCTGAATTTTTTCATTCGTTCGGATATAGACTGTCTGCTTGTACTCCTCTCCCTCATTGACTGGCAAAATGGAAAGTAATTTAATCTCTGTCAATGGATAATCGCGAGCAATGGATTGTATGATAGCTTCGAGATTATTGAGTGCCTCATTCACAGGCACATCTTTTCCAATATCATTTGTCCCAATCAGAAGGACAATTTTATCTACTGCTCCACCGTACAGATGCGCATCTAGATTCTCTAGTAACAGCCCTGTCTGATAACCTCGAATGCCTCGATTGACAATCGTCTTTGAAGTCCCAAACAACTCCTGCAGAGGGTAATATTCGACAATGGAATCCCCAATAAAAAGAATATCTGGCTCTACAACAGAAACCTGATTTAAGTGACGGTACTTGGTTTGGATTTTGCCTTGTTCCTTTAGTAACCAATTTTCTAATATCTGTACTGCCACTTCATTCTCCTTTTTCTAACCAATTTTCCAAGACTTGATAAACTCCTCCTTGGCTGTTGGCTGGTGCTAGAGCAGTCGCCACAGCTTTGGCTTTCTCATCAGCATTTTCCATTGCATAGGCAATTCCAGCCATTTCAAGCATTTCAACATCATTTTCACTGTCACCAAAAGCCATGATTTGTTGGGGGTTCAAGTCCCAGCGCTTGAGTAATTCTTCCAAGCCCCATGCTTTATGAATCCCAGATTGGAGGATATCAATGCAACCATAGCCACTGGATACAGCACGAACACGGCCATCAAAGAGGTCATTGATTTCTTCCAAAACCGAACTCAAACGTTCCTCACCAACAACCATACTCATCTTGAGCACACCACCAAAGAGGTCAGAGGTTAATTCATCCACAAAATGCATCCGTTGATAGAATTTTTCAATCATTTCTGGAGTCATAAAACTTTCAAGATCTGTAAAAATGGTACCTTCTTTGACGAAACCACCCTTCATCCCTGTTACAACAAACTGGTCCTGACACGCTCGAGCCTCGAAATGAGCCAAAGCTTTATCAACAATATTATCATCCCAAGTCTGAGCCTGAATCAGTTCATTGTTTTCAAAAATACGAGCACCATTGGCAACAACCAGAACTACTCGATCGACCAAGTGCTCCAGTAGTTGCCTCATACGGTGAATTTCATTGCCCGTCGCGATGACAAAACGAATCCCCCTTTGATCCAACTGATCTAAAATCTTTTCCAAGCGTGGGAGATCAAGTTGGCCTCTAGCATCCAACAAGGTCCCATCCATATCTGTCGCAATTACTTTAATCGTCATTTACTTTCCTCTGGATTAAAGTTAGTCCCACTTCAATCCCACATGTTCGTTCATTTCTTTATAGGCTGTATCAATTCGTTCCTTAGTTGCTTCATCTAACTGGTCACGATGACTACCACCCTCGATAAAATCTTCTAAGATATAGGTTTGGTAAAGGAAGAGTGGATAACCTTCTGGAGAATAGGTTCCTTTAGGTGTACGATTTACCCAAGAAGGATGCGCTTTGGCAGTTTCAATTGTCGTCTTACCTGCTTTTTTCTTAATGGTCACATCCATAAGCACGCCACGCTCTGTCCACTTAGCATTCTCTTCATCTTGCATGGTTTCAATTCGTTGATTGGAAATGAAGTTCCCCATTGAATAGATAATGAGTTTCTTATCTCCATCTTTTTCAACCGTTTCAGATGGTTCTACAACGTGAGGATGCCCTCCAAAGATAATATCCGCTCCCCAATCGATCATCTTGTGATAAAGAGCTTTTTGTTCTTCAGTTGGTTCCAAGCGATACTCAACACCCATCTGAGGCATGATAATGGTGATGTCTGCTTCCTGCTCTGCTCGTTCAATTTCAGCCTTCATCTTGTCTTCATTTAGATCTGAAAGATAGCGGTTATAGTCTTCTTGAGAAATGCTTTGCTCAATTCCGTTAAATCCATAAGAATAGGCCAAAAGTGCAACCTTGATGCCGTTCACTTCCTTAATTACAAGAGGAGCTTGATCACGGGATTCATGCGTATACACTCCAATCGGTGTCATTCCTGCCTTTTCAATAGCATCTGCTGTTGAGACCACACCTTCTATTTGTGAATCTAAAATATGGTTATGCGCCAAGTCTAGCACTTGATAACCAGCATCCTTGATGGCATCCATGACTTCTCCAGGTGCATTAAATAGCGGATAACCAGCCAAATAGTGGTCCTTGTTTACAGTCCCTTCAAAATCACCTAAAATCAAATCAGCTTGTTTTAGCCATGGTTTCACATAATCAAAATTTTCATGAAAATCATAGGTCCCATCTTCTTTTAAGGCAGAACGATAGATAGGAATGTGATAGAGGAGGTCCCCGTTGGCCATAATTCTAGCAGTCTTTTCCTCTTCCTGATCTTTGGAGTTTTGATTAGTCTTATTTACTTCTTGAGAAATGGTATCCTTTTTTTGACTGGTCAAGGGGATTCCTTGGAAACTTTCAAACAACAAGACCAAGCCCATTGATAAAGCAACAGCTAGCAAGAGTATCGCAACAAATCCCTTATTGCTCCACTTTCGATAACTCCTAAAAAAGTTTACAAAACTCCTCATAAAACGAAAAACTGGTCCACGTTTATGTCTATCTTGTCTTCTTTGCATCTTTATTCTCCCTACTTTCTAATGCAAGCCTTTTCTTTTTATTATATCACAGATAAGTAATTCTTTCACAATTGA
>DXLD01000112.1:0-5053 GCA_019414935.1 Streptococcus sp. | reverse complement strand
ATGAACCAACCAGGCAACATCAAACGTGTCGTATTTGGTGAAAATATCGGAACAACAGTTTCAAATAATATCGAAGAAAAGGAATAAGAAAGATTATGGCTAACGCAATTATTGAAAAAGCTAAAGAGAGAATGACCCAGTCTCACCAATCACTTGCTCGTGAATTTGGTGGTATCCGTGCCGGTCGTGCCAATGCAAGCTTGCTTGACCGTGTACATGTAGAATACTACGGAGTAGAAACTCCTCTTAACCAAATCGCTTCAATTACGATTCCAGAAGCGCGTGTTTTGTTGGTAACACCATTTGACAAGTCTTCATTGAAAGACATCGAACGTGCCTTGAACGCTTCTGATCTTGGTATCACACCAGCTAACGATGGTTCTGTGATTCGTTTGGTTATCCCAGCTCTTACAGAAGAAACTCGTCGTGATCTTGCTAAAGAAGTGAAGAAGGTCGGTGAAAATGCTAAAGTGGCTGTCCGCAATATCCGTCGTGATGCTATGGACGAAGCTAAGAAACAAGAAAAAGCAAAAGAAATCACTGAAGACGAATTGAAGACTCTTGAAAAAGACATTCAAAAAGTAACAGACGATGCTGTCAAACACATCGACGACATGACTGCCAACAAAGAGAAAGAACTTTTGGAAGTCTAAAAATAAACAGAAAAACTCAGTTGGCATTGCTGGCTGAGTTTTATTCGAAAGAAGGAAATATGAATACAAATCTTGCAAGTTTTATCGTTGGACTTATCATCGATGAAAATGATCGTTTCTACTTTGTGCAAAAGGATGGTCAGACCTATGCACTTTCCAAGGAAGAAGGTCAACATACGGTAGGTGATACGGTCAAAGGTTTTGCTTACACGGATATGAAGCAAAAACTCCGCTTGACCACTCTAGAAGTGACTGCTACTCAGGACCAATTTGGTTGGGGGACTGTAACAGAAGTTCGTAAAGATTTGGGTGTTTTTGTAGATACAGGTCTTCCTGACAAGGAAATCGTGGTGTCACTCGATATTCTCCCTGAGCTCAAGGAACTCTGGCCTAAGAAGGGTGACCAACTCTACATCCGTCTTGAAGTGGACAAGAAAGACCGTATCTGGGGACTCTTGGCCTATCAAGAAGACTTCCAACGTCTGGCTCGTCCTGCCTACAACAACATGCAGAACCAAAACTGGCCAGCTATTGTATACCGTCTCAAGCTGTCAGGAACTTTTGTTTACCTGCCAGAAAATAACATGCTTGGCTTTATCCATCCTAGCGAGCGCTATGTAGAGCCACGTTTGGGTCAAGTTTTAGATGCGCGTGTTATTGGTTTCCGTGAAGTGGACCGTACCTTGAACCTTTCCCTCAAACCACGTTCTTTTGAAATGTTGGAAAATGATGCTCAGATGATTTTGACTTACTTGGAAAGCAATGGCGGTTTTATGACCTTGAATGATAAGTCATCCCCTGAGGATATCAAGGCAACCTTTGGTATTTCTAAAGGTCAGTTCAAGAAAGCACTCGGTGGTTTGATGAAGGCTGGCAAAATCAAGCAAGACCAGTTTGGGACAGAGTTGATCTAGGGTGACTTATGAGAAAATCATTTTACACTTGGCTCATGACTGAGCGCAATCCTAAAAGTAATAGTCCCAAAGCTATCTTGGCAGACCTCGCTTTTGAAGAATCAGCATTTCCGAAACACACAGATGATTTTGATGAGGTGAGTCGCTTTTTGGAGGAGAACGCTAGTTTCTCTTTCAACTTAGGAGACTTTGACGCTATCTGGCAAGAATACTTAGAACACTAGCATGATTCACTAGGTTTGGGCTAGTAATTTCTCCACCCCTTTGCTATAATAAAAAGAAATAAAAGGATTAGAGAGGTTCTTTATTTGAAGGAACATTCAATAGACATTCAACTGAGTCATCCAGATGACTTGTTTCATCTTTTTGGTTCCAATGAACGCCATCTTCGTTTGATGGAAGAAGAGCTTGATGTGGTGATTCATGCTCGTACGGAGATTGTCCAGGTTTTGGGAGAAGAATCTGCCTGTGAGGAAGCCCGTCAGGTTATTCAAGCCTTGATGGTTTTGGTAAATCGTGGGATGACCGTTGGTACGCCAGATGTGGTGACTGCAATTAGCATGGTCAAAAACGATGAAATTGATAAGTTTGTCGCCCTTTACGAAGAAGAAATCATCAAGGACAATACAGGGAAGCCTATCCGTGTCAAAACATTGGGTCAAAAACTTTATGTGGATAGTGTTAAACAGCACGATGTGACCTTTGGAATTGGGCCAGCAGGTACAGGGAAGACCTTTCTTGCAGTGACCTTGGCTGTGACAGCTCTTAAACGTGGTCAGGTTAAGCGGATTATCCTAACACGCCCGGCAGTGGAAGCTGGCGAGAGTCTAGGTTTTCTTCCGGGTGATCTTAAAGAGAAGGTAGATCCTTACCTTCGACCTGTTTATGATGCCTTGTATCAGATTCTGGGAAAAGACCAAACAACCCGACTCATGGAGCGTGAAATTATCGAGATTGCGCCCCTTGCCTATATGCGTGGCCGAACCTTGGATGATGCTTTTGTCATTCTCGATGAGGCGCAAAACACGACCATCATGCAGATGAAGATGTTCTTGACTCGTTTAGGTTTTAATTCTAAGATGATTGTCAATGGAGATATCAGTCAGATTGACCTGCCACGTAATGTCAAGTCAGGTTTGATTGATGCCCAAGAGAAACTCAAGAACATCCATCAGATTGACTTTGTTCATTTTTCAGCCAAAGATGTAGTTCGCCATCCTGTTGTTGCTCAGATTATCAGAGCTTATGAACCAGTACCAGTTAAAAATGAAGAGAGTGAAGAAGTCCAAGAAGAAACAGAATAGCAAAAAAGAGCAGTTCAGGTGGAATTGCTCTTTCTTTTATCTGCTAATTAGATTTTTTAGATTAGTTCGTCAATTGGAGTATGTTTTTTATCGAGACCTTGGGCTACTGGAAGACTGGTTAAGTAACCTTGATAAGTGGTAACACCTTGGCGCAAGCCCTCATCTTCAGAGATTGCTTGTGCGAATCCTTTGCCAGCCAAAGATTCGATATAAGGAAGAGTGACATTGGTTAGGGCGATGGTTGAAGTACGAGCAACCGCTCCGGGGATGTTGGCAACGGCATAGTGGAGCACACTGTGTTTTTCATAGACAGGTTCATCGTGCGTTGTCACACGGTCAGCTGTCTCGATAACGCCACCTTGGTCAACGGCAACGTCAACGATGACTGATCCTGGACGCATTTGTTTGACCATCTCATCTGTCACCAATTTTGGTGCTTTGGAACCAGGAATGAGAACCGCTCCAATAACAACATCCGCATCTCTCACACTGGCTTCGATGTTGAATGAATTGGACATGAGAGTTTGAATTTGGTGGCCAAAGATCTCCTCTAAAACGGAGAGACGTTTAGCACTGATATCAAGGATGGTTACTTGAGCTCCCAATCCTAAAGCGATGCGGGCAGCATGGGTCCCTACGACACCGCCACCGATGATGGTTACTTTCCCTTTAGGTACACCCGGTACACCACCCAGTAGGACACCAGAACCTCCTGCTTGCTTAGTTAGGAAATGAGCACCGATTTGGACTGCCATACGGCCTGCAACCTCACTCATAGGAACGAGGAGTGGTAACTGACCTTGGGAATCACGAACAGTTTCATAGGCAATCCCTGTTGTTTTTGCTGCTAGCATAGCATCTGCTAATTCAGGCGCAGCGGCCATGTGCAAGTAGGTGAAGAGAAGCAGGTCTTCACGCAAGTACTCATATTCAGAAGGTAATGGTTCTTTTACTTTCACGACTAACTCTGCAGCCCAAGCTTCACC
This sequence comes from Streptococcus sp., assembly GCA_019414935.1. GTDB lineage: Bacteria > Bacillota > Bacilli > Lactobacillales > Streptococcaceae > Streptococcus. The sequence goes on along the minus strand of DXLD01000112.1, from coordinate 1,196 downwards.
AGCAGTAGCGACAATCTCAGCTCCTTGCTTTTGATAGTCAGCATCAGTAAATCCTGAACTGAGACCAGCATTTGTTTCGATAAGGACGCGATGACCACGACCGACTAAGCTGTGGACACCAGCAGGTGTGAGGGCAACACGGTTTTCATTATTCTTAATTTCTTTTGGAATTCCGATTAACATAGAGAAAAACTCCCTTTCTATTGACGGGTTGTAAATGATTTATCACATTATCTATAAAATAAGGTGATGATTTTATTCTATATGAAACCGCTTTAAAAAGCAAGAGAAACTTGTTGTAAACTATCTATAAGGACAGATTGGACCAAAAAGAACCAGAAAGAATCGTTACAAGAATTCATTATGTCTTGACTAAGGAAGATTATTTTGCGAATAAATAAGCAGTTGAGAAGAAATTTTCAACTGTTTTTTCTTCCTCTTACGAATAATCTAAGAGAGGAGAAAATATGGAAGCAATTATCGAGAAAATCAAAGAGTATAAAATCATTGTCATCTGTACTGGTCTGGGCTTGCTTGTCGGCGGATTTTTCCTGCTAAAACCAGTTCCACACACACCTGTCAAAGAAACGAATTTGCAGGCTGAAGTTGCAGCTGTTTCCAATGATTCGGTATCCGAAAAGGAAGTGAAGAAGGAAGAAGAGGAAGAACCTGTTGAACAAGATCTAATCACAGTAGATGTGAAAGGCGCTGTCAAATCACCAGGGATTTATGATTTGCCTGTAGGTAGTCGGGTCAATGATGCTGTTCAGAAGGCTGGTGGCTTGACAGAGCAAGCAGACAGCAAGGCACTCAATCTAGCTCAGAAAGTTAGTGATGAGGCTCTGGTTTACGTTCCAACTAAGGGAGAAGAATCGGCTAGTCAACAGGCAGGTTCTGGAGCGCCTTCTTCAACAAGCAAGGAAAAGAAGGTAAATCTTAACAAGGCCAGTCTGGAAGAGCTTAAACAGATTAAGGGACTGGGAGGAAAACGAGCTCAGGACATTATCGACCATCGTGAGTCAAATGGGAAATTCAAGTCGGTTGATGAACTCAAGAAAGTTTCTGGAATTGGTGCCAAGACCATAGAAAAGTTAAAAGATTATGTTACAGTGGATTAAGAATTTCCCCATGCCCCTAATTTACCTGAGTTTTCTGTTATTTTGGCTTTACTACGCTATTTTCTCAGCATCCTATCT
>DXLD01000111.1:0-5126 GCA_019414935.1 Streptococcus sp. | reverse complement strand
ACAATTTCACCCTTATTAAGTGCAAAATTTATATCTTTGAGAATGATTGAATGAGCATAATGCTTACTTACATTTATAACTTCCATTTTTTATTCCTCCATTAACATTCTTGGTTTTCTCTTTGATTCTCATTAATTTTAAAAAGTTGCGCCTCTTTTTAACAACATTATATCATATATCTAACTTAATGCAATATATAACTGTCGTTTTGCAATATTTTATTAACAAAAAACTCTCCACCACAAAAAAGATAGAGAGTTTTCTGCTTATTCAATTTTTTCAAAACATCTACAGCTTCATGAGATTTCACATCTAATCTTGTATTGTCCTCAATATCGTCTAGAAAGACACAATTTCTAGGTTCTAACTGGTACTTATCGATAGTTACTCATATCCATCAGTCCACCTCCATACTCATGTACGAGCCTATCACTTCATATTCACCTTACAAATTCTTTTGGTAATAATATCTTTGCCCAATGTAGGGATAGTCTTGTAAGGTAAAGACTTCCTTGTAGCCATGCCTTTTATAAAAATCTGGAGCTTGAAACTGGTAAGTATTGACAAAAGCAAAACGACAGTTTCGATTCTTAGCTTCAGTTTCTGCTTGCTGCAATAGTTTTGAACCGATCCCTTGCCTTCTCAGTTCCTCTTTTACAAATAAATACTCGATTTCTAGCCAATTTCCAAAAGTCTCTGCTATCAAACCTGCCAAGAGATGGCCCTTTTCATCTTCGACATAAAGATTAAGTGGCTCACTTTCAGCCTCTTCTCTTTTTGAACGATTATAAGCACGAATCAAATTCCCAATTTCTTGTGATTTATGGGATTCCTTATTTTCCAATCTAAAGTACATCTAAACCTCCTTAAACACTGTTACAGCTTGATTATAGTCTTATTTCAATAGACTGTCAAACTAGCAAAAACTCACCAACCTAAGCTGATGAGTTTCAAATCTATTTTCTAAATTTCCACTGGCTGTAAATCCCGAAACCGATAATCCAGATAGCTGATCCAATTGCTCCGACAAATGTAGACTCTTGTAAAAAGAGGGTTACAAAGACAAAGGCAAAGAAGAGCATGGTTAAAGGATTTAGGAAACGATAATGGGGCATGAGATAGCCATCCGCCATAAAGTCTGGTGACTTGCGGTATTTAAGGTGAGCCACCATGATTAAGATATAAATGGCGATATAGACACCTGATGATGATGCTGTAATCAAGGCAAAGGCATCCGAAACACCTGGCAAGATATTGATAAAGGCTGCTAGAGCAATCAAGATTGCTGAAGCGATGATGGCATTTTGTGGCACATTGTGACGAGAAAGAGTATCTGCCTTAATCGCCTTTAAGAATGGGTTTGGCGAATCATGAGCAATCTGGTACAAATGACGCCCTGTTGAGTAGAGGGTTGAGTTGAGAGCAGATGCTGCTGAGGTCAAAACAACGAAGTTAATCAAGGCTGCTGCCCACTTGATACCTGCCAATTCAAATACTGTAACAAAAGGAGAATCAGCCGAGGCAAGTTCACGCCACGGAATGATAGCCATGATGGCTAAGAGGGCTCCTCCATAGAAAAAGGCGATACGCAAAGGAATTTCCTTAACGGCTTTTGGTAAGACCTGACGTGGATTTTTGGTTTCAGAAGTTGTTACCCCGATAAACTCAATCATGAGGTAAGCAAAGAACACCATTTGGAAGGCCATGACAAAGTTCACTCCACCATTAGGGAAGAGGGAGAAATTGTCAGTGATATTGGCCAAACTTGCTACTCCATGAGGCGTCTTAAAGCCAGTCAAGACCATAAAGACTCCTGTTGCAATCATGGCTAAAATAGCCACAATCTTGACCATCGCAAACCAAAACTCAACTTCACCAAAGAGCTTCACTGCAATCAGATTGACCAAGGCTAAAATGGTCAAAAATCCAATCTCAATCATCCAACTTGGCCAGCTAGGAAACCAAAACTGAACATAGTGAGAGATAGCTGTGATTTCCGCCATACCGATAAAGACAACGGATAGCCAGTAAGACCAAACTGAGAAATAGCCCCAGCCCTTACCCAAATGGCGCGTGATAAAGTTGATAAAGGTATGTTGCTCAGGGTCTTGGTAGAGCATTTCCCCAACCGCACGCATCATGAGGAACATAAAAGCCCCAGTAATCATATAAATCAGTACAATGGACGGACCTGTTAGGCTAATTGAGCGACCCGCTCCCAAAAAGAGTCCTGTTCCGATTGTTCCGGCGATGGCCATAACCTGTACGTGACGATTAGTTAAACCACGCTCCATCTTATTTTTTTTCTTCTTTGAACTCATAACGTCTCCAATTCAATTTAATTTATACTCAATGAAAATCAAAGAGCAAACTAGGAAGCTAGCCGCAGGCTGTACTTGAGTACGGCAAGGCAACGCTGACGTGGTTTGAATTTGATTTTCGAAGAGTATCAAAATGGAAAAAGGAGTAAGTGAAGCGCATCGCCTCCCCACTCCTTTTTTCTGTTTTTAGGCTGTTTTTTCAACCTTCAAGATTTTTACATCATAGCTACCAACAGGTGTTTCAATGGTTGCTGTGTCACCTGTTTTCTTGCCAATCAAGGCTTGTCCAATTGGGCTTTCATTTGAAACCTTTCCTGCAAAGGCATCCGCACCAGCTGAACCTACGATAATATAAACTTCTTCTTCGTCCTCACCAATTTCTTGGATAGTGACGGTTTTACCAATCGCTACTTCGTCTTGAGCAACTGAGTCGCTATTGACGATTTCAGCATAACGGATTTTTGTTTCCAAGCTAGAAATTTGTCCTTCGACAAAGGCTTGTTCATCCTTAGCTGCTTCGTATTCACTGTTTTCAGAAAGGTCACCGTATGAACGGGCAATCTTAATGCGTTCTACCACTTCTGGACGGCGGACCAATTTCAATTCTTCTAATTCTTTTTCAAGTTTTTCCTTTTCCTCAAGGGTCATAGGATATGTTTTTTCTGCCATTTTTCTCAACTTTCTTTCGATAGTATTGAATCTCTATCTGAGATTCTCATTTTTGTAGTCTTAGTTTGAACTACTATTTTGAGTAAGTTTGCTATTGACGTGCTCAGCTACATTACGATCATGTTCTTCTTGAGTAACTGCGTAATAGACTTTACCATCTGCAACATTGGCTACAAAGTATAGGTTTTCACTCTTTGTTTGGTTAATACTTGCCTCAATCGCGTCCTTACTTGGACTATCCACTGGACCAGGCATCAAACCAGGTTTTGTATAAACATTGTATGGTGAATTAATCGATGTATCAATTCCAGCGTCATCTGCTAGGCTAATATTTTGACCAAGTTTCCCTTGAGCATACAAGATTGCAATATTGCTTTGAAGTGGCATACCAAGGTTCAAACGATTGTAGAAGACACCTGCAATCAATTTACGATCTTCAGTCTTAGCACCTTCTTTTTCAACAAGTGAAGCAATTGTTAGCAATTCATTAACTGTCAAGTTCTTAGACTTAATTGCACTATAGTGCGGAGACAAGGTCTTATCCATGGCTGCCAACATCTCATCAATCAAGCTTTCAATAGTCGTGCTTTCCTTGATAGAGTAGGTCGCTGGGAAAAGATAACCTTCCAAACGGTAACGAACTCCACTTTCTTTCGTTGGCAAGCTTTCGAGTAGGTTTGGATATTTAGCAACTTCTTGACTGATAAAGTTGTCATCTTGCACCTTAGCCAAGAAGGCTTCCGCTGTCAAAGGTTCTTTAAATTCACCTTGTAATTGGCCTACAGCTTGGGCAATTTGATCAATCGTATATCCTTCTGGAATGGTTAAATCTGCAAGTGAAGGTTCTTGAGGTTCAGGAGTACCACCTTTTTGTAGTTCCTTAATGATATCCTCTGTACTCATGCTCTTTTGCAAATTGTAATATCCAGCCTTCAAATCTGAATAATTCTTATATTTAGCATAAAAAGCAAAAATCACTCCGTGTTTAATCACACCAGCATTTTCAAGTGCTGATCCAATCTCTTGGACATTGGATCCTTCTGGGATTTGAACGGTTACATACTGCTTAGAATTAGCATCAACTGGTAATAAGGATGACTGAACATACTGATAACCGAAGTAACCACCTGCCGAAATCAAGGCAAGGAAAATCAGTAGAGAAATGAAGAAAGCCTTCAAATGTGATTTTTTCTTCTTGACTGGTTTAACTGTCTCACGACGACTACGACGTGGAGTTGCAGGCATTTCTTCTACAGCTTTCTTTTCCACTAGTGGTTGTGAAGTAGAAACTTCTTTTTTTACTACTTCTTTCTGCCCTTCTGTCTTATAAGAAACAGCTACTCTTGTTGGGATTTCATTAAATTCCTTTTCTACTTTTCTAGGACTAACAGGTCCTGGAGTTGGTCTTGATACTCCCTCCGCTGATGGAGTAGAAGGTCCTTCTTGACTCGGGTGACTAGGAGCAAGTGGAGCTTGTCTTACAGCCTCTTCCGCGGGAGAAGAAGGAACATCTTGACTGGGATGACTTGGAACAGTAAGAGTTTCTCTTTTTATCTCATCTGCTGGAGAAGCTGGTAAATCTTGGCTGGGGTGAGTCGGCACGGTAGGAGCGTTTCTCATAATATCCTCTACAGCTGATAGAGAATCTTCCATCAAGTCTTCTATTGACTGATCATTTTTAGAAGAAAGTTGAGGTTTTATTGAAGCTAAATTAACTTCTTCCTGATCTTCTTCATGTTTTTTAACTCGTTCTAAATCACGCAAAATCTGCTCTTTAAAGCTTAATTTTTCGTCTTCTCTTGGCTTTTCACTCAAAAGTTTATCCTCCTCGTTGACAATCCATAATATTATATCTTAAAAACGAAAGAAAAGCAACCTAGCATGCTTTTCTAGCTTATTTTTTAGCTTCCCAGACCATATCATACCAGGTTTCCCCTGCAAAGGTTGACTGGGATAGGCCTTCATTGACAAAACCATGCTTTTCGTAGTAAGCGATGAGATAGTCATGACAGGTTAGGTTAATGCCTTCTCTTTCGTGTTGAAGAGCCAGTTCTTTCAAGGCTGTTAGTAATTTCTGACCCAGTCCTAGGCCTTGCGCCTCTTTGGCAATAGAAAGACAGGTCACAGAAATATAGC
>DXLD01000110.1:0-5218 GCA_019414935.1 Streptococcus sp. | reverse complement strand
GGCATGGGCTGCTCCAAAAGCATCAGCTGCCAGCTCCTCTGCATCCCGAATGATCGAAATGGGATGCCCTAAATTATCCAAGGGTTTCATCGAATTGACATCAATGCCAACACATTTTTCTCCTAATAGTTCGACAAGTTCTGGATTCCCTCGTCCGCGTTTGTGACCTGGTACATCAAAGGGAACAATCCGATTCTTGCGTAACTTCACCAAGGCCTCATAAATTGGGGCTTGGTTTTGATCTAACTCTTTCAAGACATACTCCTTTACTGTATTTTTAGCGCTTCAAGAAGACGAAGACGACTAAAGGTTGACTCATGAAAAAAGAGCAGGTTTTCACCTGCTCTGCAATCTTCTGACGTTTTTATTTTGGTTTCTGTTGAGTATGTCTGTTCCCGATGTTTCCTAATTCTCTAGTAGCAAATATTACGTACTTTATTGATCGTTTCACAAGATGACGTGTGCTTTCACCACACTAAAAATTTATGAATTAGGACAAGTGTCCTAACATCAACTTATAAAAGTAGGCTTTTAACCCTATCAATAATGTGGTTTTTCAACCACGCTTCGGCATTCAACCCTGCCTGTCCGTAGGCATTTTTTACTCGGGTTTATATTTGCTAGAAAACATCATCTCATTTTCTAAGCTCCATTACTATATCATGTTTTTAAAAACTTGTAAAGCGTTTTACGAAAAAAATATAGAAAAGTTCGCAAAATATTTGGATTTTATTTGATTTAATACTAATTATTCTCTTGTAAACGATTATAAAGTGAACGAAATGATGATAGTATTTAATTTAAAATTCTTTCATGCCATTCTATACTCTTACCCTTCTGTGTTTGATCGATTAGATAAGATGACGACATTTTTACATCATTAGAATAGTGCAACTTTTTTCAGACAGTTTTAAAAGATTGATTTCATTATATTTTTCCTTTATACTGGATAAAAAGGAGAATAGTATGTCAGAAACAAATCACGAAATCGATTCAAATTTTGCAGGTCGTTTAAATATCCTACGAGCAGGTGTTCTTGGTGCTAATGATGGAATTATTTCCATTGCTGGTGTGGTTATCGGGGTTGCTAGTGCTACGAGCAATATCTGGATTATCTTTTTATCAGGATTTGCAGCTATCTTAGCTGGTGCCTTTTCAATGGCTGGTGGAGAATATGTATCCGTTTCAACTCAGAAAGATACCGAGGAAGCAGCTGTTGCGCGTGAGAAACTCTTGCTAGACCAAGATATGGAGCTAGCCAAAAAGTCTCTCTATACTGCTTATATCCAAAATGGAGAATGCGAAACCTCTGCTCAACTCTTGACCAACAAGGCCTTTCTTAAAAATCCACTCAAGGCTTTGGTAGAGGAAAAATATGGGATTGAGTATGAAGAATTTACCAATCCTTGGCACGCTGCCATCTCTAGCTTTATTTCTTTTTTCCTTGGTAGCTTGCCACCAATGCTGTCAGTGACCATTTTCCCAAGTGAATACCGCATCCCTGCTACTGTCCTCATTGTGGGACTTTCACTATTGGTGACTGGTTACACTAGTGCCAAACTTGGAAAAGCCCCAACCAAAACAGCTATGATTCGGAACCTTGCTATTGGTCTCTTAACTATGGGAGTTACCTTCCTGCTAGGACAACTTTTCAGCATTTAGAACACAATAAATACCTCGATTTTCAAGTCGAGGTATCTTTTTTACATTTGCACAATCTTGCGATAGCTTCTAGAAGTAATCATAAAAATCAAGACATAAGCGATAAGGAAGATAGCGCAGATAGACAAGGTCACAGTCAACATCATAGTCGTATCTATTACACCAATCACTTTTAAAATCAGACTAAGCATATGGTAGGCAAAGGCTAGATGTATGAAGGCAAAAAGCAAAGGAAGGAAGAAAACAGTTAAAACCTGTTTGTTGATGGTTTGCTTGATTTGCTTTTGATCTAAACCAACTTTCTGCAAGATAATAAAGCGTTCACGGTCTTCATAGCCTTCAGAAATTTGTTTGTAATAGATGACCAGAACGGTTCCGACCATAAAGATAATGGATAGGAAAATACCAATAAAGAAGACACCACCAAAGAGGGCACTCATCTGAGCACTAGCATCTGCTAGATTGCTACCATAAACATAGCTACCTTCCGTGTTTAATTGTGCATTAAATTGATCGAGGTATTTATCATACTCGTCAGCAACCTTGAGTTGTTCTTCTTCACTGGCATTTACATTCATACCACCGTACAGCTGATTATAGATAGCCGAATCTGGGAATTGGTCTAAAAATGCTTGCAAATTAGGAACAACAAGGTAATTGTAATCAGTAGTAAAAATATTAAACTGATTTGGAACATGGTTTACAATAAAATCTGTATTAAATTCTTCTTTGACAGAAAATTGATTGTTATTTAGAGTTAGAGTTTTCTGTCCTTTCAGTCCGTCATTTTTGGCAAAAAGACCGACCTCATTTCCTGATAGAGACAGTTTTTGACCAGTCATATTTTCGTAATCTTTTTGGTCAAATACCATGAAGACTGTTTTAGGTTGGACACGATTTTGTCCTTTTTCAAAAATAGTTAACTTGGTTCCTTCTTGATTTGCAATACCAAAGTTACTGTAACGAAGCACTTCTTTCTCTTTGACACTATAACCTTTGTCACTTGCAAACTGGCTCAAGAGTTTGTCCAAATCTTCTTTTTCAACATTTTGTCCAGTAATGCCAAAGTCATGCGGATTCATCACTTTCTTAAAGGATTCTGAGGCATTGAAAATGCTTGTCGCGGCTGACATGGTTACCAAAACCATTGTTGACAAGATAGCGATTGTTGCTAGTCCAACCGCATTTTTCTTCATACGGAAAATCAAGTTGGACACTGAGATAAGATTATTTGGTTGGTAATAGTATTTCTTGTTTTTCTTTAAGATTTGAAGGAAAACGGTAATTCCTGCATTAAACAATAGATAGGTTCCAAAGATAACCAGCAAAACAGCTAAGAAGAAGGTTGTTAAGGCTGTAAGAGGATCTTTTACAGTAAGGGAAAGATAATAGCCAATCCCTAAACTTATGGAACCAAGAATAGTTTGTAGAGGTAGGAAACGACCTTTTTTCTCTCCGCTTGCTTTCTCACGAGAGAGCTGGAGGGCATTCATACGGGCAATTCGAAGGGCATTCAGGAACATGAGGCCTAGGAAAATCAGTCCAAAGACAACCAATACCAAAATAACAACATTCATTTGGAAGGTAGCGACCAGTTCAACCTTCAATTTCATCAGTTTGAGCAAGAAAGCGAAAATTAACTTGTCAAACAAGGCTCCAATACCGATACCTGCTCCAACAGTTAAAATTCCAAATAGCACTAACTCCTTAAAGGTCATACTGATAAGATGACGCTTCTCCAAGCCCAACATGCCATAAATCCCCAGCTCCTTGGAACGGTTTTTCATGACAAAACTATTGGCATAGAGGACGATAATGGCTGACGCAAGGGTGACGACAAACATACCAAATCCAAGTGTGGCCTGAATGGTTGTTCCTCCACGGATTTCAGCAATCTTGGGATTGAAAGTTAGAGAGTAAAAGAGATAGGTGACAGTGACTGCCAAAAGAACAGCCAGCGCAAAAGGATAGTAGAGTTTGCGGTTTTTAATCAAGTTCGATACCGCTAACTTATTGGTTAATCGAAACATACTAATTCACCTCGCTTGCCATGACAGTCAAGGTATCAGAAATTTCTTGGAACATCTGACGCTCTGTCTTCTCTCCACGGTAGATTTGGTTGTAAAGAATTCCGTCTTTGATAAAGAGTACACGTTTAGCTCTGCTAGCTGCTGCTGTTGAGTGGGTTACCATAAGAATGGTTTGGCCACGCTCATTGATTTCATCAAAGACATCAAGTAAGGCTGCAGATGACTTGGAATCAAGGGCTCCTGTTGGCTCATCCGCAAGGAGAATTTCAGGTTCTGTGATGATGGCGCGTGCTACTGCTACACGCTGTTTCTGACCACCAGAAATCTCGTAAGGGTACTTCTCTTGCAATTGATTGATACCTAGATTCTCAGCAGTCACCACCAATTTTTTCATCATCTCCGTAATGGGTCTTCTTGACAAGACAAGGGGAAGCAAGATATTGTCCTTAACAGATAGGGTATCTAACAAGTTAAAGTCTTGGAAGACGAAGCCCAGCTTTTCACGACGGAAGCTAGAAGCCTGTGAATTTTTAATGGTTGCGGTGTCAGTTCCGTTCAGGTAAACTTGTCCACGAGTTGGTTTATCCAGCATAGCTAGGATATTGAGAAGAGTTGATTTACCAGAACCAGACTCACCCATGATGGCAACGTAGTCACCCTTTTCCACGGTAAAGTGAATATCCTTGAGGGCCTCTACTTGGTTGCCCTGAAAACGAGTTTTATAAATTTTTTGAACGTGCTTTACATCTAAAAGTGTCATGAGAATCTCCTTTCTTAATATCCCATCAAATGAAATGTTGCTTGCATCATAGCGCATCCCAGCTGAACGCGCTCGATATCTTTGTGGCTTGGTTTTCTTGTTTTCTTATGTAAGTTTTGTTTCATGATGTTACTCCTTTATTCTTTATGAGTCTAGTTTACATCAAAAAAAGACCGCTTGCCATAACCTAACCTTACAAAAGAGACTTTAATCTTACATTTTTGTAAGATTGGGGGAAATGTAGACATTTTATTAAAAATATTTTACCATAAAAAGAAAGTAAGAAGAAAACCCTTGCGGATACAAGGGTTCAAAAATTTTAAAATAGATTAGTCGAATTCATAGACTAACAGTAAAATAACTGTTTCTACCTCACCAAAACCAGCCTTCATTGTCGTCAATTGCTTGTGCTTCTTTGCGTTTTCGTGGGCCTGTTCCGTACATTTCTGCTTCGATTTCTTCTTTGGTTGGCATGATAGAAGCTAGGATGATATAGATAATCACACCAAGTCCAAAGTTTGCGACTGTAAAAATGGCAAACAAGAAACGAACAAGGGTAACATCAAAGTTCCATTTGTCTGCTAGACCTGCCAGAACTCCTGAAATCATGCGATTTCGTCTCATTTTATAAAATTTACTGTTCATGGTATTACCTCTTTCTACTAGGTTAGACTTAGTATATCATGGGTAGGCTCGGCTTTCATCAGTCCTCAGGCTGATTTATCAGTAGCAATTTACCTCGACAAAGTCCACAGCGATAGCGTTT
>DXLD01000011.1:0-19384 GCA_019414935.1 Streptococcus sp. | reverse complement strand
CCTTCTGTTAAGGACTTAAGAGGACGACCGATAAAAGTCTGTTTTAATTTTGTAAACATGGCATTTTCCTTTTCTGAAAATTTCAATAAGTGCTATTATACTGCTTTGGAAAAATAGCGTCAAGAGACGACGATGGATTTTAGAATATTTTTTACAGATGAGGAGAGAGGGCAGTTTTTTGGTATAATAGAAGATAGAAAACGAGGTTAGAAGAGATGATTTTTGATACACATACACACTTGAATGTAGAAGAATTTGCAGGTCGTGAGGCAGAAGAAATTGCCTTGGCTGCTGAGATGGGTGTGACACAGATGAATATTGTTGGTTTTGATAAACCGACGATTGAGCGTGCTCTAGAGTTGGTAGATGAGTATGACCAGCTCTACGCAACTATTGGTTGGCATCCTACAGAAGCTGGGACTTATACAGAGGAGATTGAAGCCTACTTGCTTGACAAGCTCAAGCATCCCAAGGTGGTTGCCTTGGGTGAGATTGGTTTGGATTATCATTGGATGACAGCGCCAAAAGAGGTGCAGGAGAAGGTTTTTCGCCGTCAGATTCAGCTATCTAAGTACTTGGATTTGCCTTTTGTTGTCCATACCCGTGATGCGCTGGAAGATACTTATGAAATTATCAAGAGTGAGGGCGTTGGTCCTCGAGGTGGTATCATGCACTCATTTTCGGGGACGCTTGAGTGGGCAGAGAAGTTTGTCGAGCTTGGCATGACCATTTCCTTCTCAGGAGTGGTGACTTTCAAGAAGGCAACTGATATCCAAGAAGCTGCTAGAGAACTTCCTTTGGACAAGATTTTGGTGGAAACGGATGCTCCCTACTTGGCTCCTGTTCCTAAACGGGGTCGTGAAAATAAAACAGCCTACACTCGCTATGTAGTGGACTTTATCGCTGGCTTGCGTGGCATGGCGACCGAGGAGTTATCGGCGGTAACAACTGCAAATGCAGAACGAATTTTTGGATTGGACAGCAAGTAATGAAAGAAAAAATATCCCAAGTTATCGTGGTAGAAGGCCGCGATGATACGGCCAATCTCAAACGTTACTTCGATGTAGAGACCTATGAAACCCGAGGCTCTGCCATTAATGATCAGGATATAGAGCGGATTCAGCGCCTGCACCAACGTCATGGAGTCATTGTCTTTACAGATCCAGATTTTAATGGGGAGCGGATTCGCCGCATGATTATGACGGCCATTCCAACAGTTCAGCATGCCTTCCTCAAACGAGATGAAGCTGTTCCCAAGTCCAAAACCAAGGGGCATTCTCTGGGAATTGAACATGCTAGCTATGAAGACCTGAAAACAGCTCTAGCTCAGGTGACAGAACGATTTGAACAGGAGAGTCAGTTTGATATCAGTCGTAGCGACCTGATTCGCCTTGGCTTTCTAGCAGGGGCAGATAGCCGTAAACGCAGAGAATATCTGGGAGAGGCTCTCCGAATCGGCTATTCTAACGGCAAGCAACTCCTCAAGCGCTTAGAGTTGTTTGGGATTACCTTGGCAGAAGTGGAAGAAGCTATGAAATCTTATGAGAATAGTTAAGCAGACCCCAAATACAAGGGGAATGTGTTACAATAGAAGTAAGTAGATTTATGTCAGGGGATTCACTTTGATAATATTTAAATAGATGTTTAAAAGGGAAGAGTGAAATGAAAATACGAGTTGATAGAGAATCTATCTGTATGGGAGATGATGTTTTTTCTCATCAGATAGATCTTGATATCCCGGAGGATATGACAGTTGAGGAGCTTTGTAGTTTTCTTCAAAAGGACAGATATTTACCTAGCTTAGATACAGAATGGCTTTTACGACATGGTGGAAAGACAATAACAAGTTATAATACGGAAACAAAAGAACTGACGAATCCAAATGTTTATTTAAAAGGCCTGATTCATCAGGGCTCTAGAGGAAATGATTTTGTTTGGATATATCGTCGTTCATATTAGAAAAGAGAATAAATGAGAATTGCAGATTACAGCGTGACCAAGGCAGTGCTGGAGCGTCACGGTTTTACCTTTAAAAAGTCCTTCGGGCAAAATTTCTTGACGGATACCAATATTCTTCAAAAAATCGTGGATACGGCTGAGATTGATGACCAGGTTAATGTCATCGAAATCGGGCCAGGGATTGGTGCCTTGACGGAGTTTTTGGCTGAGCGTGCAGCAGAGGTCATGGCCTTTGAAATTGACCATCGTTTGGTACCGATTTTGGCAGATACCTTGCGTGATTTTGACAATGTTACCGTAGTCAACGAGGACATTCTCAAAGTTGATTTGGCGCAACATATCCAGAATTTCAAAAATCCTGACCTGCCAATCAAGGTAGTGGCTAATTTACCTTACTACATCACGACGCCTATTCTCATGCACTTAATCGAGAGTGGGATTCCTTTTAGTGAGTTTGTTGTTATGATGCAGAAAGAAGTGGCAGACCGCATTTCAGCCCAGCCGAATACCAAGGCTTACGGTAGCTTGTCGATTGCGGTGCAGTATTACATGACTGCCAAGGTTGCTTTCATCGTGCCTCGTACGGTCTTTGTGCCAGCGCCAAACGTGGACTCTGCTATTTTGAAAATGGTGCGTCGTCCAGAACCAGCCGTAGCAGTGGAAGACGAGAACTTCTTCTTTAAGGTTTCTAAGGCTAGTTTCACTCATCGACGCAAGACTTTATGGAATAACCTGACAGGTTACTTTGGCAAGACTGAAGAGGTCAAGGACAAGCTGACCAAGGCTTTGGACCAAGCAGGCTTGTCACCAAGTGTACGTGGGGAAGCCCTCAGCTTGGCAGAATTTGCCAGCCTAGCAGATGCACTTAAAGGGCAAGGACTCTAAGATGCAGGGACAAATTATTAAAGCCTTGGCAGGCTTCTACTATGTAGAGAGTGATGGCAAGGTTTATCAAACACGAGCGCGTGGAAATTTTCGTAAAAAAGGCCATACTCCCTACGTTGGGGATTTGGTAGATTTTTCTGCCGAGGAAAATTCAGAAGGCTATATCCTCAAGATTCACGAACGCAAAAACAGCCTAGTCCGTCCGCCAATTGTTAATATTGACCAAGCTGTAGTAATCATGTCAGTCAAGGAACCTGATTTTAACAGCAATTTGCTGGATCGTTTCTTGGTTCTTTTGGAGCACAAGGACATCCATCCCATCGTTTATATTTCCAAAATGGACCTACTGGAAGATAGAGGGGAACTGGATTTTTACCAACAGACCTATGGTGATATCGGCTATGACTTTGTGACCAGTAAAGAGGAACTCCTGCCTTTATTGACAGGCAAGGTTACGGTCTTTATGGGGCAGACAGGTGTTGGGAAGTCAACACTTCTCAATAAAATCGCACCAGACCTCAATCTTGAAACAGGAGAAATTTCAGACAGTCTGGGTCGCGGGCGCCACACTACTCGAGCAGTTAGTTTTTATAATCTCAATGGAGGTAAAATCGCAGACACACCAGGTTTTTCATCATTGGATTATGAAGTATCAACGGCGGAAGACCTCAATCAGGCCTTTCCAGAGATTGCTAGTGTCAGCCGAAACTGCAAATTCCGCACTTGTACCCATACCCATGAGCCGTCCTGTGCAGTGAAGCCGGCAGTAGAAGAGGGTGCCATTGCCACCTTCCGTTTTGACAACTACCTGCAATTCCTCAGTGAGATTGAAAATCGCAGAGAAACCTATAAAAAAGTCAGCAAAAAAATTCCAAAATAAGGAGAAACCTATGTCTCAATACAAGATTGCTCCGTCAATTCTGGCAGCAGATTATGCCAACTTTGAACGTGAAATCAAGCGCCTAGAAGCAACTGGGGCAGAGTATGCCCATATCGATATCATGGATGGTAATTTTGTACCACAAATCAGTTTTGGTGCTGGAGTGGTCGAAGCTCTTCGTCCCCATAGCAAGATGGTATTTGACTGCCACTTGATGGTAGCTAATCCAGAGCATCATTTAGAAGACTTTGCGCGTGCAGGTGCCGATATCATCAGCATCCATGTGGAAGCAACGTCTCATATTCATGGTGCCCTCCAAAAAATTCGTTCACTCGGAGTTAAGCCTTCAGTCGTTATCAATCCCGGCACACCAGTTGAAGCCATCAAGCACGTCCTTCATCTAGTTGACCAAGTTTTAGTCATGACAGTTAACCCAGGCTTTGGTGGGCAAGCCTTTCTACCAGAGACCATGGATAAGGTCCGTGAGTTGGTTGCTCTTCGTGATGAAAAAGGCTTGAACTTTGAAATCGAAGTGGATGGCGGGATTGATGGCCAAACTATTGCTCAAGCCAAAGAAGCTGGTGCGACTGTTTTTGTAGCAGGTTCCTATGTCTTTAAGGGAGATGTCAATGAGCGAGTACAAACTCTCAGAAAACAACTGGACTAAGGTTGCCGTTTTTGCAGGCGGAGACCGTGGTCATTATCGGACGGACTTTGATGCTTTTGTTGGTGTGGATCGAGGCTCGCTCTGGGTCTTGGAAGAAGACTTGCCTCTTGCTCTAGCGGTTGGAGATTTTGATTCTGTTACTGCAGAAGAGCGACAGGTGATTCAAAAACGTGCCCAGCATTTTGTTCAAGCCCGACCAGAAAAAGATGATACCGATTTGGAATTGGCTCTCTTGACCATCTTTGAGCAAAATCCTCAGGCTGAGGTTACTATTTTCGGTGCTTTGGGTGGACGTATTGACCATATGCTGGCTAATGTTTTTCTTCCTAGCAATCCCAAGTTGTCGCCTTATATGCGCCAGATAGAAATTGAGGATGGGCAAAACTTGATTGCCTATTGTCCAGAAGGGACCAGTCAGCTTGAACCGCGTTCAGACTACGACTATGTAGCTTTTATGCCGGTTCGGGATAGTCAGCTTACCATTCTCGGAGCCAAGTATGAGTTGACAGAGGAAAATTTTTTCTTTAAAAAAGTGTACGCTTCTAACGAATATATAGATAGGGAAGTTTCGGTGACTTGCCCAGATGGCTATGTGGTTGTACTGCATAGCAAGGACAGGAGGTAGGATGGAAAGTTTACTTGTTCTATTATTAATTGCCAACCTAGCTGGCCTCTTTCTGATTTGGCAAAGGCAGGATAAGCAGGAAAAATATCTGACCAAGAGCTTGGAGGATCAGGCAGATCATCTATCAGACCAGTTGGATTACCGTTTTGAACAAGCCAGACAAGCCAGCC
Source organism: Streptococcus sp. (assembly GCA_019414935.1). GTDB lineage: Bacteria > Bacillota > Bacilli > Lactobacillales > Streptococcaceae > Streptococcus. The sequence goes on along the minus strand of DXLD01000011.1, from coordinate 14,198 downwards.
AGTTGGATCAAAAAGATTTGGAAGTGGCTGTCAGCGACCGTTTGCAAGAAGTGCGAATCGAATTGCACCAAGGCCTGACGCAAGTCCGTCAAGAAATGACAGAGAATCTCCTCCAAACCAGAGACAAGACCGATCAACGTCTCCAAGCCTTGCAGGAATCAAATGAGCAACGTTTGGAACAAATGCGCCAGACGGTCGAGGAAAAGTTAGAAAAGACCTTGCAGACGCGCTTGCAGGCTTCCTTTGAGACGGTTTCCAAGCAACTGGAGTCGGTTAATCGTGGCCTTGGAGAAATGCAGACAGTTGCCCGCGATGTTGGAGCTCTCAACAAGGTTCTCTCTGGAACCAAGACGCGAGGGATTCTAGGAGAATTGCAATTGGGGCAAATTATTGAGGACATCATGACCCCTGCCCAGTATGAACGAGAATACGCAACGGTTGAAAACTCAAGTGAACGAGTGGAGTATGCCATCAAGTTACCCGGACAAGGCGATCAGGAATATGTCTACCTACCAATTGACTCTAAGTTTCCACTGGCAGATTATTATCGCCTAGAAGAAGCCTATGAAGCAGGTGCCAAGGACGAAATCGAACGCTGTCGTAAGTCACTCTTAGTAAGCGTCAAACGATTTGCCAAGGATATTAGGAACAAGTACATAGCACCACCTCGGACGACCAATTTTGGAGTTTTATTTGTTCCGACAGAAGGTCTTTACTCAGAAATTGTCCGCAATCCTGTCTTCTTTGATGATTTGAGACGGGAAGAGCAGATTATTGTTGCAGGTCCAAGTACCCTATCAGCCCTCCTCAATTCCCTATCAGTTGGCTTCAAGACTCTCAATATCCAAAAGAGTGCCGACCATATCAGCAAGACTCTTGCTAGCGTCAAGACCGAGTTTGGCAAGTTTGGTGGGATTTTGGTTAAGGCACAAAAACACCTCCAACATGCCTCTGGCAATATTGATGAACTATTAAACCGTCGCACTACAGCTATCGAGCGGACGCTCCGTCACATTGAGTTGTCAGAAGGTGAGCCTGCGCTTGATCTACTCCATTTCCAAGAAAATGAGGAAGAATATGAAGATTAGTCACATGAAAAAAGATGAGCTGTTTGAAGGCTTTTACCTAATCAAATCAGCTGACCTGAGGCAAACTCAAGCTGGGAAAAACTACCTAGCCTTTACCTTCCAAGATGATAGTGGCGAGATTGAAGGGAAACTCTGGGATGCCCAACCTCATAATGTTGAGTCCTTTACAGCAGGTAAGGTTGTCCACATGAAAGGACGCCGAGAAGTTTATAACAACACCCCTCAGGTTAACCAAATTACTCTCCGCCTGCCTCAACCTGGTGAACCCAATGACCCAGCTGATTTCAAGGTCAAGTCACCAGTTGATGTCAAGGAAATCCGTGACTATATGTCGCAAATGATTTTTAAAATTGAAAATCCTGTTTGGCAACGGATTGTTCGAAAGCTCTACACCAAGTATGATAAGGAATTTTACTCCTATCCAGCAGCCAAGACCAACCACCATGCCTTTGAAACGGGGTTGGCTTTCCACACTGCAACCATGGTGCGTTTGGCAGATGCTATTAGCGAAGTTTATCCTCAGCTCAATAAGAGCCTGCTCTATGCGGGGATTATGTTGCATGACTTGGCTAAGGTCATCGAGTTGACGGGACCAGACCAGACCGAGTACACAGTGCGAGGCAATCTTCTTGGGCATATTGCTCTGATTGATAGTGAAATTACCAAGACAGTGATGGAACTTGGCATCGATGATACCAAGGAAGAAGTCGTTTTGCTTCGTCACGTCATCCTCAGTCACCACGGCTTGCTTGAGTATGGAAGCCCAGTCCGTCCACGCATTATGGAAGCAGAGATTATCCATATGATTGACAATCTGGATGCCAGTATGATGATGATGTCAACAGCTCTGGCTTTGGTGGATAAAGGAGAGATGACCAATAAAATCTTCGCAATGGACAATCGTTCCTTCTATAAACCAGATCTAGATTAATAATTTAAGAAAAATGAGCATTTTTAGGATAAGAATGTTCGTTTTTTTAGGTGAATATGGTATAATAGACAAAATGTCAAAATTAAATGGAATAGGAAATAGAAATGAAATTAAGAAGAAGTGATCGGATGGTTGTCATTTCCAACTATTTGATTAATAATCCTTATAAACTAACTAGTCTCAATACTTTTGCTGAAAAGTATGAATCTGCTAAATCATCTATCTCAGAAGATATCGTCATTATCAAACGTGCCTTTGAGGAAATCGAAATTGGTCATATCCAGACAGTAACTGGTGCTGGAGGAGGTGTCATCTTTACACCATCAATCTCAAGCCATGATGCCAAGGAAATGGTGGAGGACTTGCGTGCCAAGTTGTCAGAAAGTGACCGTATCTTGCCAGGTGGTTACATCTACCTGTCTGATTTGCTTAGCACACCAGCCATCTTGAAAAATATTGGTCGTATTATTGCCAAAAGTTTTATGGACCAAAAAATTGACGCGGTTATGACCGTAGCGACTAAGGGTGTTCCGCTTGCAAATGCAGTTGCCAATGTCCTTAATGTTCCCTTTGTCATTGTGCGCCGTGACCTGAAAATTACCGAAGGTTCAACTGTCAGCGTCAACTATGTTTCAGGTTCAAGTGGTGACCGTATCGAGAAAATGTTCCTTTCAAAACGTAGTCTCAAGGCAGGCAGCCGTGTCTTGATTGTGGATGACTTCTTGAAAGGCGGCGGAACTGTCAATGGGATGATTAGTCTTTTGCGCGAGTTCGACTCAGAACTGGCAGGCGTAGCGGTCTTTGCGGACAATGCTCAAGAAGAACGTGAAAAGCAGTTTGACTACAAGTCACTCTTGAAGGTAACCAATATTGATGTCAAGAACCAATCCATCGATGTTGAGATTGGCAATATCTTTGACGAAGATAAATAAGAGATAGAACTAAAGGTTGGAACGATTGTCCCAGCCTTTCTTTGCAAATAGAATAGAAGGAAGCATATGAAGACACCATTTATCAATAGAGAAGAGTTAGAAGCGATTGTTGCTGAGTTCCCGACTCCCTTTCACTTGTATGATGAGAAGGGGATTCGTGAGAAGGCAAGAGCAGTCAACCAAGCCTTTTCGTGGAACAAGGGCTTTAAGGAATATTTTGCAGTTAAGGCTACTCCAACCCCAGCTATCTTGAAAATTCTTCAAGAGGAAGGCTGTGGTGTGGACTGCTCTAGTTATGTAGAACTTTTGATGAGTCATAAACTGAATTTCCCTGGTTCTGAGATTATGTTCTCTTCAAACAACACACCAGAAAAGGAATACACCTATGCGCGTGAATTGGGTGTGACCATTAACTTGGATGCCTTTGAAGATATTGAACATCTAGAGAGAGCAGCAGGCATTCCAGAAATTATCTCTTGTCGTTACAATCCTGGGGGCGTTTTTGAACTGGGGACAGACATTATGGACAATCCTGGAGAAGCCAAGTTTGGTATGACCAAGGACCAGCTCTTTGAAGCTTTTGCCATCTTGAAGGAAAAAGGAGCCAAGACTTTTGGGATTCACTCCTTCCTAGCGTCCAATACCGTGACCCATCTCTATTATCCAGAGTTGGCTCGTCAGCTTTTTGAATTGGCTGTTGAAATCAAGGAAAAGTTGGGCATTTCGCTAGACTTTATCAATCTTTCTGGCGGTATTGGTGTCAATTATCGTCCAGACCAGGAGCCAAATGATATCGCCTTGATTGGTGAGGGAGTTCGTAAGGTGTATGAAGAGGTTCTTACGCCAGCAGGTCTTGGTCAGGTTAAGATTTTCACGGAATTGGGTCGCTTTATGCTAGCCCCTCATGGTGCGTTGGTCACAAGAGTTACCCATAAGAAGAAAACCTACCGTACCTATCTAGGTGTGGATGCATCAGCAGTCAACCTTATGCGTCCAGCCATGTATGGAGCCTACCACCATATCACCAATCTGACACATCCAGATGGGCCAGCTGAAGTGGTAGATGTGGTCGGTTCACTCTGTGAAAACAATGATAAATTTGCAGTGAATCGTGAACTGCCTCATACAGAAATTGGTGATTTGCTGGTTATTCATGATACAGGTGCCCACGGATTTTCAATGGGCTACCAGTACAATGCCAAACTTCGTTCTGCGGAAATCCTTTATACTGAAGAAGGCAAAGCCCGCCAAATCCGCCGTGCAGAGCGCCCTGAGGACTATTTTGCAACCTTGTATGGCTTTGGTTTTGAAGAGTAAAATGATAAGTAATTGAAAATGAAATTGAAAAACAGATTGCTTTCTAAAAAATAGGCAAAAATCTTGTTTTTCCTTCAAGTCGTGATATAATAAAACTATAAAACGTTTTCAAGGAAGGTAACGATATGTCTGAAGAAACAATTGATTATGGACAAGTGACAGGAATGGTGCATTCGACAGAAAGCTTTGGGTCAGTAGATGGGCCTGGTATTCGCTTTATTGTCTTTTTGCAGGGCTGTCACATGCGTTGCCAGTATTGCCACAACCCGGACACTTGGGCTATGGAGTCCAATAAGTCACGTGAACGGACGGTAGATGATGTCTTGACAGAGGCCTTGCGCTACCGCGGTTTCTGGGGAAATAAGGGCGGTATTACAGTCAGTGGAGGAGAAGCCCTCTTGCAGATTGATTTCCTGATTGCTCTCTTCACCAAGGCTAAGGAACAAGGAATCCACTGTACCTTGGACACCTGTGCCCTTCCTTTCCGTAATAAACCACGTTACCTTGAGAAGTTTGACAAACTCATGGCTGTCACTGACTTGGTCCTCTTGGATATCAAAGAAATCAACGAAGAACAGCACAAGATTGTTACTAGCCAAACCAATAAAAATATCTTGGCCTGTGCCCAGTATTTATCAGATATTGGAAAACCTGTCTGGATTCGCCACGTGCTAGTTCCAGGGTTGACAGACAGAGATGATGACTTGATTGAACTTGGTAAATTCGTCAAGACCCTTAAAAATGTGGATAAGTTTGAAATTCTACCTTATCACACTATGGGAGAATTCAAATGGCGTGAATTGGGAATTCCATATTCACTCGAAGGGGTTAAACCACCAACAGCAGATCGCGTCAAGAACGCTAAAAAACTCATGGATACCGAAAGTTACCAAGACTATATGAAACGTGTACATGGATAAAAAAGAAGCCTGATGGAAACATCGGGCTTTTGATACTCAATGAAAATCAAAGAGCAAACTAGGAAGCTAGCCACAGGCTGCTCAAAACATGGTTTTGAGGTTGTGGATAGAACTGACGAAGTCAGTAACATATATACGGCAAGGCGAAGCTGACGTGGTTTGAAGAGATTTTCGAAGAGTATGACTTGCAAAAAAGACTTAGCAAACTAGCTAAGCCTTTTTCTTCTTATCTCGAACGTTGTTTTCCAGCGTTGCGATTTTTGTGTTTTTTCTTGCTTGTGATAGCAGTTGGTTGTTCAGGGGTAACGTCTTTTCGTCCACTTGGTGTAGAGAAAGCACGTGCTTTTGGTGGGTTCTTGGCTAGTTCTTCACGGACTTTTTTGCGAAGTTTTGGACGAACGATATAGTTGACGATAAACTGTTGGAGAATCATCATGAAACCACCAACAACCCAGTAAAGTGTGACACTAGCTGGTGAGAAAAGGGAGAAGACGACGATCATGAGTGGGCTCATGTAAATCATTTTCTTGATTTGTTCTCTTTGCATTTCATCTTCTACTCCGTGAAGTGAAAGGAGCGATTGAAGATAGTAAAGAATACCAGCACAGGCAACCAAAATCATACTTGGAGAACCTAGAGGAATTCCTAGGTAGCTTGCTTGAGCAACACCTTCAGTATGTTGGGCAGCAAAGTAGATAGCAGAGAAGAAAGGCATTTGAAGGAGGATAGGGAAACATCCTACACCACCAAACATGCTGATGCCGTGCTCTTTTTGAGCTGCAAAGAGAGCTTGTTGGGCTTCGAGTTTTTCTTCTTGAGTAGTTGCTTCTTTGAGACGCGTTTGGTGTGGCTCAAGGACGTGCTTGAGGGCGTTCATCTTTTCAGAGTGCAGAGTTGCTTTCCATGATTGGTAGATACCAAGTGGCAAGATAATCAAGCGCACGATAATAGTTACGATGATGATAGCAACCCCAAAACCAAGTCCCTTGTCATTGGCGAAGTACTTAATGGCTTCAGCCATAGGCGCTCCGATAGTATTCCAAACCAATCCTGTTGGCTGGCCTGTGGTTTTATCGACATTGACACAGCCAGTTAAGACTAGCAACATAGCCACTCCCATAGCTGAGAGGGCAAAACGTTTAATAGCTTTCAATTTGTTCATTCCTTCTTTTAAAAATAATACCTTTCTATTCTACTGTTTTTTTACAAAATATACAATAGTTCTAGAGACCTAATTTGCGATTTTAAAGTCAGGGTAGGGAGGAAAGTTGCTTAGTTTGACATCTAAGTAGCTGATTTTTGAAAAAGGTGTTGGTCCTTTGCGGATTTCTTGGATAAATTTTGCCATGGTAGCAGATGAGTTTGCTTGGGCTAAAATTTCCACTGTGCCATCGTCGTTATTCCATACTCGACCTGTGATGCCACCAATTTCAAGTGCTAAGCTGTAAACACCCCAACGAAAGCCGACTCCTTGCACCCTACCTTGGGCAATCATTCTAACCTTTTGCATACCAAACCCCTTTGATTGTGTTATAATATTTCTATGACTATTATAACCTCAAAAGCCAATTCTGTGGTAAAAAATGCCAAGAAATTACACCAAAAAAAATACCGCAAGTCTGCCTATTTGATTGAAGGCTGGCACTTGTTTGAAGAAGCTGTTCAAGCTGGAGTGACGATTGAGAAAATCTTTGCCCTAGAAAATTACCGAGATCAGTTAGCTGCTTTTCCGCAAACTATCTGGGTGTCAGAGGATATTTTGCTAGATTTGGCGGATTCTCAGACTCCACAGGGAATTGTTGTGGTGGTTCAAAAAGAAGAAGTAGGAAAAGTTGACTTTAGTCAGGGCAAGTTCTTGTTTTTGGAAGATGTGCAAGATCCTGGTAATGTGGGAACTATCATTCGGACTGCGGATGCAGCAGGTTTTACTGGAGTAATTGTTTCAGATAAATCGGCAGATATTTACAGTCTCAAGACCTTACGTTCGATGCAAGGCAGTCATTTTCATCTGCCTATTTACCGGATGACTAGCCAAGCGCTTCTTGACGAAACTAAAAAGGCAGCTATCTCTGTGCTAGCAACAACCCTATCTAAAGATTCTGTTGATTACAGAGAACTGCTTTCTATAGAAAATTTTGTACTAGTCATGGGAAATGAAGGTCAAGGAATTAGTCCCCTTATGGCTGAAAGTGCAGACCAGTTGGTCCACATTAGTATGAAGGGGCAGGCCGAGAGTTTGAATGTTGCCGTTGCAGCTGGTATTTTGATTTTCCATTTAAGCTAATTTTAATTTTTTTTGTTATAATCAAGGAAAGGTGTTCATAGAAAAGGAGAAAAGAATGAATCACACTATTATACATGACCGTGCAGGTCTCAATCAATTTTACGCTAAGGTTTATGCCTTTGTTGGTCTGGGGATCGGATTATCCGCTTTAGTATCAGGCCTTATGTTGACGGTCTTTCAGTCTCAGTTGGTTTACTTTTTGATGCAGGGACGTCTCTGGTTGACCATTGCAACCCTTGCGGAGCTAGCACTAGTCTTCGTTGCTAGTAACATGGCCTTAAAGAATAGTCCAGCGGCTCTTCCAGTATTTTTGCTTTACTCCGTTTTAAACGGCTTTACCCTCAGTTTTGTGGTGGCCTTCTATACTCCGGGTACAGTTTTATCTGCCTTTGTATCGAGCGCCCTTCTCTTCTTTGTCATGGCGGCAGTTGGTATGTTCACCAAGAAAGACTTGAGTGGGATCGGTCGAGCTATGATGGCAGCTTTAATTGGTTTGCTGATTGCCATGGTAGTCAATATTTTCTTGGCTAGCGGTTTCTTTGATTATGTGATTAGTGTAGCCATGGTTTTGGTCTTCTCAGGGTTGATTGCTTGGGACAACCAGAGAATTCGCTATGCTTATGAACAATCGCAAGGTCGTGTGGCGACAGGCTGGGTTGTGTCAATGGCTCTCAGTATCTATCTTGATTTTATCAATCTCTTCCTAAGTATTCTACGTATCTTCGGTCGTAATGACTAGAAGGTCCCTAACATCAGTGTTCGAAGGAACACTGATTTTTTTCGTATTTGCTCTTTCCTTTTCTTGAAAATAGGTGTATAATGCTTTTAATTAATTTTTTGAGGAGTAGTTTATGAAGAAAAGTTTTATTCATCAACAAGAAGAGATTTCCTTTGTCAAAAACACTTTTACCCAGTATTTGAAAGATAAGTTAGAAGTTGTCGAAGTTCAAGGTCCTATCTTGAGCAGGGTTGGCGACGGGATGCAGGATAATTTATCAGGTGTGGAGAATGCCGTATCGGTCAAGGTTCTCCAAATTCCTGATGCTACTTATGAAGTGGTACATTCACTTGCTAAATGGAAACGCCATACCTTGGCTCGTTTTGGTTTCGGTGAAGGTGAAGGTCTTTTCGTCCACATGAAGGCCCTTCGTCCAGACGAAGATTCGCTTGATGCGACTCACTCTGTTTATGTTGACCAGTGGGACTGGGAAAAAGTCATTCCAAATGGACAACGCAACATTGCCTACCTAAAAGAAACAGTTGAGAAGATTTACAAGGCTATTCGTCTTACTGAGCTAGCTGTTGAAGCCCGCTATGACATCGAATCAATCTTGCCAAAACAAATCACTTTTATCCACACAGAAGAGTTGGTAGAACGCTACCCAGATTTGACACCAAAAGAGCGTGAAAATGCTATTTGTAAAGAATTTGGAGCAGTATTCTTGATCGGTATCGGTGGTGAATTACCAGACGGTAAACCGCACGATGGACGTGCACCAGACTACGATGACTGGACAAGTGAGTCTGAAAATGGTTACAAGGGTCTAAATGGTGATATTCTTGTCTGGAATGAGTCTCTGGGTGGAGCCTTTGAGTTGTCTTCTATGGGAATCCGTGTAGACGAAGAAACGCTTCGCCGTCAGGTTGCCATCACAGGTGATGAAGACCGTTTAGAATTGGAATGGCACAAGGCTTTGTTGAATGGCCTATTCCCATTGACAATCGGTGGAGGAATTGGACAATCTCGGATGGCCATGTTCCTACTTCGCAAGAAACATATTGGGGAAGTGCAAACAAGTGTTTGGCCTCAAGAAGTCCGCGATACTTACGAAAATATTTTGTAGAGAATCGAACCGCAAGGTTCGGTTTTCTTTCTCTTTTTGCCCATAATTTGGTATAATAAACGGTATGAAAATCGTATCAGGAATCTATGGGGGACGTCCCCTCAAGACACTAGAAGGCAAGACGACAAGACCTACTTCGGATAAGGTTAGGGGCGCCATTTTTAACATGATTGGTCCCTACTTTGAAGGGGGACGAGTCTTGGACCTTTATGCAGGTAGTGGTGGTTTATCTATCGAGGCAGTCTCACGTGGCATGTCCAGTGCTGTTTTGGTGGAGCGTGACCGTAAGGCTCAGGCCATCGTGGCTGAAAATATTCAGATGACCAAGGAAGTTGGAAAATTTCAACTACTCAAGATGGATGCAGAGAGGGCATTGGAACAGGTATCTGGGGAATTTGACCTCATTTTCTTAGACCCTCCTTATGCCAAGGAACAAATCGTAGCAGATATTGAAAAAATGGCTGAGAGAGACCTTTTTTCTGAAGATGTCATGGTCGTGTGTGAGACGGATAAGACCGTTGAACTTCCAGAAGAAATTGCCTGTCTGGGCATCTGGAAGGAAAAGATTTATGGAATTAGTAAGGTGACAGTCTATGTCAGATAAGATTGGCTTATTTACAGGCTCATTTGATCCGATGACAAATGGGCATCTGGATATCATTGAGCGAGCTAGCAAACTCTTTGACAAGCTCTATGTCGGTATTTTTTTTAACCCCCACAAACAAGGATTTCTTCCTATCGAAAATCGTAAACGGGGGCTAGAAAAGGCTTTGAAACATTTGGGAAATGTTGAAGTCGTGTCTTCTCATGATGAATTGGTGGTTGATGTTGCAAAAAGACTGGGGGCTACTTTCCTAGTGCGAGGCTTGAGAAATGCGTTGGATTTGCAATATGAAGCCAGTTTTGATTACTACAACCATCAGCTGTCTCCTGATATAGAGACAATTTATTTACATAGCCGACCTGAACATCTCTATCTCAGTTCATCCGGTATTAGAGAGCTATTGAAGTTTGGTCAGGATGTTGCCTGCTATGTTCCTGAGAGTATTTTGGAGGAAATAAGAAATGAAAAAAAAGATTAGATGGCCCTTATATGTCATTGCGGCCTTGATTGTGACTTTCTTGGCATTTGTAGTGCCCTTGCCCTATTATATAGAGGTTCCAGGTGGTTCGGAAGATATTCGCCAAGTCCTTAAAGTCAATGACACAGAAGATAAGGAAGCTGGTGCCTATCAATTCGTTACGGTTGGTGTCCAGCACGCTACTTTAGCCCATATGATTTATGCTTGGTTGACGCCTTTTACAGATATTCGTAGTGCCCAGGAGACTACAGGTGGTTCTTCCGATGTTGAATTTATGCGGATCAATCAATTCTACATGCAGACATCGCAGAATATGGCCAAGTATCAAGGGCTAAAAACAGCTGGTAAAGATATCGAACTCAAATATCTTGGGGTTTATGTTTTGACTGTGACGGATAATTCGACCTTTAAAGGGATTCTTAACATCTCTGATACGGTCACAGCAGTCAATGATCAGACCTTTGATAGTTCCAAAGATTTGATTGATTATGTCAATTCTCAAAAACTAGGGGACTCCGTCAAGGTCACCTATGAAGAAGATGGGCAAACCAAGTCTGCAGAAGGAAAAATCATTACGCTAGAAAATGGCAAAAATGGAATTGGAATCGGCTTGATTGACCGTACAGAAGTAACTAGTGATGTCCCAATTCGCTTTTCTACAGCTGGTATTGGCGGTCCAAGTGCAGGTCTTATGTTTAGTCTGGCTATCTATACCCAAATAGCTGACCCTGGCCTTCGTAATGGTCGTATCGTTGCCGGTACAGGAACCATTGACCGTGATGGTAATGTGGGGGACATTGGAGGTATTGATAAGAAAGTCGTAGCTTCAGCTAGAGAAGGTGCCGCGATTTTCTTTGCCCCAGATAATCCTGTTAGCGAAGAAGAACAAAAAGCGCATCCAGATGCGAAAAACAACTACCAAACAGCCCTAGAAGCAGCCAAAACAATCAAGACAGATATGAAAATCGTGCCTGTTAAAACTCTACAAGATGCAATTGATTACTTGAAAAACAATCCCTAGTTTTTAAGTGAAGTTTCCAAACTAGCGCACAAACAGAGAAGATGGTATAATAGTCAAATGGTTCAATTATTATTCACTCTAAGCAGTCATATGCTCTTTATTTATGTGAGTTTTTACCTTTTAAAGGATCTTGTTAGATGGGAAAAGGTTTTAAAAGTGACAGCTGAGAATACTAGAAAAGTTCGTTTATTGATAGCTCTTTTCAGCATTGTAATGGGTTATATCATGAGTTCTTTCTTTATCAGCCTGTATCAGTTGTGGCAAGAAGCGCTTAGAGGACTATTATAAAATCAAGAGTAAAGGAAATAAGTATGGAAAAAATTGTGGTTCAAGGTGGCGATAATCGTCTGGTAGGAAGTGTTACGATCGAAGGAGCAAAGAATGCAGTCTTGCCCTTGTTGGCAGCGACTATTCTAGCAAGTGAAGGAAAGACCGTCTTGCAGAATGTTCCTATCTTGTCAGATGTTTTCACTATGAATCAGGTGGTTCGTGGTTTAAATGCCAAGGTGGATTTTAATGAAGAAGCTCATCTTGTTGAGGTGGACGCGACTGGTGATATCACTGAGGAAGCTCCTTACAAGTATGTCAGCAAGATGCGCGCATCCATCGTTGTCTTGGGGCCAATTCTTGCCCGTGTAGGTCATGCCAAGGTATCCATGCCAGGCGGTTGTACCATTGGTAGTCGCCCTATTGATCTTCATTTGAAAGGTCTAGAATCTATGGGGGCTAAGATTAGTCAGACAGCTGGTTATATCGAAGCCAAGGCTGATCGCTTACATGGAGCTCATATCTACATGGACTTCCCAAGTGTTGGTGCTACGCAGAACTTGATGATGGCAGCGACCCTAGCTGATGGGGTGACAGTGATTGAAAATGCTGCGCGTGAGCCTGAGATTGTTGACCTAGCCATTCTCCTTAATGAAATGGGAGCTAAGGTTAAGGGTGCTGGTACAGAGACCATTACCATTACCGGTGTTGAGAAACTTCATGGTACGACTCACAATGTAGTCCAAGACCGTATCGAAGCAGGAACTTTTATGGTAGCTGCTGCTATGACTGGTGGTGATGTCTTGATTCGAGACGCTGTCTGGGAGCATAACCGTCCCTTGATTGCCAAGTTGCTTGAAATGGGAGTGGAAGTGACAGAGGAGACTGAAGGGATTCGAGTTCGCTCTCAACTAGAAAATCTAAAAGCTGTTCATGTGAAAACCTTGCCTCACCCAGGATTTCCAACAGATATGCAGGCTCAATTTACAGCCTTGATGACCGTCGCAAAAGGGGAGTCAACTATGGTGGAGACAGTTTTCGAAAATCGTTTCCAACATCTAGAAGAAATGCGTCGCATGGGCTTGCACTCTGAGATTATCCGTGATACAGCTCGTATTGTTGGTGGTCAACCTTTGCAGGGGGCAGAAGTTCTTTCAACTGACCTTCGTGCCAGTGCTGCCTTAATTTTGACAGGTTTGGTAGCACAAGGAGAAACTGTGGTCGGTAAATTGGTTCACTTGGATAGAGGTTACTACCGTTTTCATGAGAAGTTGGCACAGCTAGGTGCTAATATTCAGCGGATTGAGGCAAGTGATGAAGATGAATAAGAAATCAAGCTACGTAATCAAGCGTTTACTTCTAGTCATTTTGGTACTGTTTTTGGGTGCTCTAGCCCTAGGTGTCGGCTTAATGGTAGGTTATGGAATCTTGGGCAAGGGTCAAGATCCATGGGCTATCCTGTCTCCAGCAAAATGGCAGGAATTGATTCATAAATTTACAGGAAATTAGGCTGGAGAACCAGTCTTTTTCTAGAGATAAGGAGAAAAATGGATAAAAAAACAAGACAGACACTGATCGGACTACTAGTGTTATTGCTTTTATCTGCGGGAAGCTATTATATCAAGCAGATGCAGTCGACAGCTAATAGTCCTAAAACAAAGGTTAGTCAGAAAAAACAAGCGTCTGAAGCTCCTAGTCAATCATTGGCAGAAAGTGTCTTGACAGACGCAGTCAAGAGTCAAATAAAAGGGAGTCTGGAGTGGAATGGCTCAGGTGCTTTTATCGTCAATGGTAATAAAACAAATCTAGATGCCAAGGTTTCAAGTAAGCCCTACGCTGATAATAAAACAAAGACAGTGGGCAAGGAAACAGTGCCAACCGTAGCAAATGCCCTCTTGTCTAAGGCTACTCGTCAGTACAAGAATCGTGAAGAAACTGGGAATGGTTCGACTTCATGGACTCCTCCAGGCTGGCATCAGGTTAAGAATCTAAAGGGTACTTATACCCATGCGGTCGATAGAGGTCACTTGTTAGGCTATGCCTTAATCGGTGGCTTGGATGGTTTTGATGCCTCGACAAGCAATCCTAAAAACATTGCTGTTCAAACGGCCTGGGCAAATCAGGCGCAAGCCGAGGATTCGACTGGTCAAAACTACTATGAAAGTATGGTACGTAAGGCCTTGGATAAAAACAAGCGTGTCCGTTACCGTGTAACCCTTTACTACGCTTCGAATGAGGATTTGGTTCCTTCAGCTTCACAGATTGAAGCCAAGTCTTCAGACGGAGAGTTGGAATTTAATGTTCTAGTTCCCAATGTTCAAAAAGGGCTTCAATTGGATTACCGAACTGGAGAAGTGACTGTTACTCAGTAAAATATAACATAAACTCCTATGTCACTTGTGGATATAGGAGTTCTTTCTTACTAGTTTAAGCAGGGCTACAATAGACACTGATACTCAATGAAAATCAAAGTGCAAACTAGGAAGCTAGCCGCAGGTTGCTCAAAGCACAG
>DXLD01000109.1:0-5237 GCA_019414935.1 Streptococcus sp. | reverse complement strand
AGCGCATGACTGTTAATCATGATGTCGTAGGTTCGAGTCCTACTGGCGGAGTATAGATAAAAGGGAACACAACTGTGTTCCTCTTTTTGTATCAATTTATATCACCAAGCATCTTCATAAGGAAGTCTGTTATTTCTTGAGGACTTTCTTTTTTTCCATGTGCAATCCAAGTTTGGCAGACACCAAAAAGTGCATGAGTTAGATAGATGCTACTATATTCTAATTCAGTGGTATTGAGATTCAGTTGCATAAAGCGTTTTTGTAAATCCGTACTGAGCATGATATGAAGTTTATTTCGTAAGAAATTTTGGATTTCTTTAGTCCCATTTTCAGAAAGAAGGGCAGCCAGAAGTGGTTCTGACTCTAGATATTCAAAGACTTCTAAAATAGCATCTTTTTTGTGATGAGCATGTTTTTGAAAAATATATTCAAATGTATGAAATAGCTTGCTTTGATAGTGCTCAATCATATCATACTTATCCTTATAGTGAGTATATAAGCTGGAACGACTAATTCCGGCTTTTTCTGCTAACTTGACAGTAGAAATTTGATCAAACGGCTGTTCCATCAGTAATTGTACCATAGCATTTTCAATAGTTCGCTTTGTTTTTAAGCGTTTGTTACTTTCTTGCATATTTCCTCCTTATAAACAAATTAGACTATATGTCTAAAAATGGATTTTTTATCTTGTAATTTAGATTTTTTAATGTATAATCTATTATATCAAAATTTTAGACAATATGTTTAAAAAAGGAGAAACTATGTTTAAAGAATGGAAAGCAATTTTTAAAAAACCAACCTTTATTATTGTCATGATAGGAATTTCTCTTATTCCAGCTCTGTACAATATCATATTTTTGTCCTCAATGTGGGATCCATATGGGAAATTATCTGATTTGCCTGTGGCAGTTGTCAATAATGATAAAGAGGCTTCCTATAATGGTAACACTATGTCTATAGGGAAAGACATGGTGTCCAATTTAAAAGAAAATAAAACCTTGGATTTTCATTTTGTAGATGAAGAGGAAGGTAAGAAGGGCTTAGAAAATGGCGATTACTATATGGTAGTGACTTTACCAAGTGATCTATCTGAAAAGGCCACTTCTATTTTAACGGATCACCCAGAGCAAATGCAAATCGATTATCAGACTTCAAGTGGTCATAGCTTTATTGCAAGCAAGATGAGTGATTCTGCTATGACACAATTAAAGCAGAATGTTTCTACCAATGTAACCGAGACCTATATTAAAGCTTTATTTAACAAAATGATTGATTTAAAGGATGGTATGAATCAAGTAGCTTCAGGCAGTGAAAAATTAACTGATGGGGCGAATCAGTTAGCGACAGGAAGTCAAACATTAACTACTAACCTACACTCTTTAGCAGATTCAAGTTTAACATTTTCAAATGGAACGGAGCAGTTTACTAGAGGATTATCCTCTTATGTTTCTGGTGTCGAACAACTTCATCTTGGCTTAGGGAATTTTAATAGTGGTTTAGTTACATATACTGGTGCAGTGAGTCAATTAGATAGCGGATTAGGTCAATTGTCTTCTAAAAGTCCTGAATTAGTGAGGGGAATTAATCAATTATATACTGGTGTAGAATCCTATACTGGCGGTGTTTCTAAGCTTAATGCTGGTCTGAATCAATTTTCATCTGGTGTTAGTGCCTATACAAATGGAGTGGGGAATCTTGCAACAGGTGCTAATCAGTTATCTAATCAATCAGCTACACTTCGAATGGGTGTGGAGCAATTAAGTGAAGGGATTCAACAACTTTCTAGCAAGTTAGAGGCTTCGTCTGAGCAAAAAAATCAAATTAATCAATTATCTTCTGGTCTGAATCAGTTAAATCAAGCTATTCAAAATATTGATGTTGGTGATACAAAACAATTAGATTCTGTTTTATCAAGTATAGTATCTCTTTCTAATCAAATGTTAGCAAGTGCTCAGTCTGATAAAGCGACTACATTAGCTAATATTCAATCGACAGCAGCTTATCAATCTTTGACAAGTGAGCAACAAGCTGAAATAAGTGCTTCTGTATCTCAAAATTCGACTGATAGTATTCAATCGGCTCAGTCCATTGTAGCTTTAGCTCAAGGTTTACAGGGAAGTTTAGAAAACTTACAAAATCAATCTTCTAATCTTTCGACATTAAAAAATCAAGCTAATCAAGTATTACCGCTTGCTTCTACTTCTTTGACAGGATTGTCAAGTGGATTAACAGAAATACAAGGAGCTGTTACTAGCCAATTAGTTCCTGCTAGTCAGTCGATTGCAACAGGTGTAAATGTATATACTGCAGGTGTTGATAAAGTTTCTCAAGGCGCAAGTCAACTAAGTGAAAAAAATTCTACCTTGACAGGTAGTTTGGATAAACTAGTTTCAGGGTCAACTACCTTGACACAAAAATCTTCTAGCTTGACAGCAGGAGTTGGTCAATTAGTTGAAAAAACTCCAGAATTAGTATCAGGTATTGAAAAATTATCAACTGGATCCAATCAATTGAATCAAAAGAGTCAAGAATTAATGGCAGGAGTTGATAAATTGCAGTTAGGATCGGGCCAATTAGCTGATAAATCCAGTCAGTTACTTTCAGGTGCGTCTAAATTAGAGAATGGGGCTAATAAATTGGCAGATGGAGCTGGGAAACTAGCAGAAGGTGGAACAAAGTTAACTTCTGGCTTTGAAGGTTTACAGACAGGACTTGCTTCTTTAGGACAAGGATTGAGTAATGCCAGTGATCAACTCAAATCAGCATCTACGGAATCTAAAAATGCAGAGATTTTATCAAATCCTCTCAGTCTTTCCAAAACAGACAATGATCAAGTTCCTGTAAATGGAGTTGCAATGGCTCCTTATATGATATCAGTTGCTCTCTTTGTTGCAGCAATATCAACGAATATGATCTTTGCGAAGTTACCTTCAGGACGTCATCCGGAGAGCCGCTGGGCTTGGTTGAAATCTCGAGCTGAAATAAATGGTATTATAGCTGTTTTAGCAGGAATTTTGGTATATGGAGGAGTCCATCTTATTGGGTTAACTGCTAATCATGAAATGAGAACATTTATTCTCATCATCTTAACAAGTTTAGTATTCATGTCTATGGTGACTGCTTTAACAACGTGGAATAGCCGTATAGGAGCTTTCTTCTCTCTTATCTTGCTTTTATTACAGTTGGCATCAAGTGCCGGTACTTATCCACTTGCTTTGACAAATGATTTCTTTAGAGCTATTAATCCTTGGTTACCAATGAGTTATTCAGTTTCAGGATTACGACAAACAATCTCTATGACAGGAAATATTCATCACCAAGTTATTTTCCTTGCTGTGATATTAGTACTATTTATTGGTTTAGGTATGCTAGCCTATCAACCTAAGAAAATGGAAGGAGATTAAAAAAATCGACCGATTAACTAGTCGATTTTTTTATGCCTTAGATGACTTTCGTCTGTGATTATAGATTCCAAATAGTAAGAGAGAAGTAAAGGAACAGATTCCTCCAGTAATAAACCCATTGGGAATAAAGGAAAGTGTAATAGTTCTTTTCCCCTTAGGAACGTCAACTTTCATAAAGCCAGTTTGAGCTTGTTTAATTTCTATTTTCTTACCATCTTGGTAGGCAAACCAACCTTTGTCATAAGGAATAGTGAAGAAAATAGACGTATCTTGTTGGACATCATATGTAGCAAAAACCTTGTTTTTAGAAGTCGATACTGTTACTGGTTGTTCTTTAATTTTTTGAATTGCCTCAGTTAAAGTTTGGGTATCTAAACGGTAGAAGGTAGGAGATTCAAATGATACTTGTGAATTTCCAGGGAAACTAACATGAATATTGAAAGTTTTTTTCTCTTTTGTATATCCTAGATTAAAGAAGGAGAAGGCATTATCAGTTGTAAAAGTTTTCTTTTCCCCATTGACAAGAATGTCAACCTTCTTTTGTTTATCATTAGAAAAGTGAAGGTTAGTGAAAGAAAGATAAACTTGGCTATTTTCTGGTACTTCAATTTGATACTGGATTGCTGCATCCTCATTTGAAGAACTTGTGACACTAATCAAATCATTAGTATTTTCTGTTTTGTCATAAGGGATTGGAGAAAAATAATCAAAATCGACGTTAGCAAGTTGATTTAAAAACGAGGTTTGATTATCCAAAGTGTGTTCATTAAACTTGACATCATTGTAAACAGATTGACTAGCAAATGCAATCGGAAGAGAGAATTGATTTTCATATAGGGCAAGATTATCTTTTTGATATACAACTTGGAAACCATACTTATTAATAGGACTTTCTGAGATATTATATTGGATGCCAAATAAACTATCAGCCAAAATGCTATTATTGGCATAACGGAGATTGAGATTAGTCCCAGATGATTTAAACCCAAGTTTATCCAAAGTAGAGCTTGCTGAACGATTTCGAACAGATGAAAATTGAGAGATTCCATTGTAATTGAATTTCATACTGTCATTTCCTGTCTGAGTTTCTAGTTTCTCAGTACGAGTAAATTGGTTCCCAATATATGTTGAAAAAGATTCCATAGCTGGGATATCTCGATTATAAGCACTTCGAGAAGCAAATCCCCATTCTTTAGCAATTCCGTCCATTTGAGATGAAGCATTTAAACTCATTTCAACCATTATAAATAAAGAGATTAGAATGGCAAATAGATTGACAGAGATAAACTTTTTGATAACTGCAAGGAGTAAAAGCGAATAGACAACCAAAAATTCAAGAGTAAGCAGAATATTCAAATCTGTTAAAAAAGAATAATGTGATTTTAGATAGATGGTAGCTAAAAATCCTGTTACTATAAGAAAAAGCGAAACTAAAAAATTCCAGATTTTAATTTCTCTCAGACGATTTAAGACTTCCGCTGCTGTGTAAATTAATAAGGTAGAGAAAATCCAAGCATAGCGATGTAAAAACATGTTTGGAGTATGTATGCCTTGCCAAAATAAATCAAGAGCTTCTATATAAAAGCTTGCAATTAGAAATGCAAAGAAGATTGCATAGATAAGTTTCACGTGAAACTTAATAGATTTCATCGTAAAAAATAAAATGGTTAAAATAAAGGGAAGCAGTCCAACAAAAATCATTGGGATAGCCCCATACTTTGTTGTATCAAATGAACCAATGAATTGCTTGGCAAAGAGATCAAGATACCAGCTACTTTCAGTTTGAAACTTTGTAACTTCTGTCAATTTTTCCCCATGTGTCTGTAAATCAAA
>DXLD01000108.1:0-5285 GCA_019414935.1 Streptococcus sp. | reverse complement strand
GGTGTTGGTATTTAATTGATTCTTATTTTACAAAAAATGTTGGCTTTTGTCAATGGATTTTGGGAAAATCTTATTTGACTCTGTAGAAGAAAGACTGAGCATTCCCATGTGCGTGGGGTGCTATTAATTAAATCAATCTGTTTCACTCTTATTCCACACGATATAAGAATTGTTCTGGATCCCCATGTAACGGAAATGCAGCATGGAAGATGATTCTATCTTTACTAATATCCGAAGCATCCGTAACCAGCTTGCCCATAGATGTCCCATCCGGTATTCTAACACCTGCTGGTACGAACTTAATAAAGACTCCAAAATCTTTGGCCGAATAGCGAGCTATCAACAAACCATTTACCAATTCTGATTCTGTAAGGTCAACTTTAAATCCCTCTGGTTCTATCAAGCCATCTTTACTAAAGACTAAGTCTTCTCCTCCATGACCATTACTCCATTTTCCCTCAATACTAGAGAAATCTCCATTTTTTATGGCATTAATGTCCATTTTCCCAGAAGTATTTTGATTTGATGAAGATGCTGTTGCAGCAAATTTTTCTGTTACAGATTTCCAAGTCAGACTAGATAGATTCATTCGAGCACCAGGACTGACTTCATCCTCTGTCTTAGCTTCTTTAACCTTCTCTAGTTTGTCCCCACTACTATTCAATTTCCAAATGGTATGAATGGTTTGTGGATCTCCTGCGAACGGGTTCCACTGGGTATAAAGCTTCCCATCTTCTAAGAGATAGGCTTTAAAGCGTGTTCCAAGCATCTGCATTTTATTTTCAGCATTGGTGAGGCGAATAACTTTCTGATCTTTGAGTGTAAAAATATCTAAAATCTCACTACCATTTTTCGAAGATACAATCAATTCATCAATGCCATTTTTGTCCATATCAACCATTGCATAGGTAAAGGCTTGACTGCGTTCTGCCATCCCTGCATAGATATTAGCAGTTGGATTGATGTTATCCTTAACCTCTGACTTATGGTCTAAAATAAATTCATAATCCTTCAAAATACTGTTATAAGGACTGTAATCTACGGTTGATTTGGTTTCCTCTACTCCCTTGTCTACACTACTTCCTCCAGGAAGCTTATCTGAAACTGATTTCCAGCTTAAAGTCTCCAGAGAAATGGGCGAACCGACCCCAAGATCCGCTAGTTCTTGAGCTTCCTTAGCCTTTACCAAGGACTGTCCGTCTTCACTAAATTGGTAGTGAGCATAGATGTGACTCGTTGCTGTACCAGCTCCACGATAGAGCAGGGAATTGTCTGACAAGATACCGACTGTCATTCTCTCACCAATCTGGTCTAAATGATTTTCTTGATTGGTCAAACGAATCACCTTTTCGTCTTTCAGAGTACGAATATCAAGTAAACTCTTTTCGCCACTCTTCATTTCAAGAGCAAGTAAAAGTTCATCGACTCCATCATTATTCAAATCCGTCTTGTGGTAAACCACATCTGTATAAAAGCCTTGAGAAGACTTCACTTGACCAGCTAGGGGATTGACATCCATACCTGTCGGCAAGATGCCTTTCGCTACTTTTTCATAGTCATCCAAAACCTTATTGTAGTAACTGTAATCTATCTCTGGACTTGCTACTTCCTCGGATACTGGTTCAATAGTTTTGTTCCAAGGTAGATACTGACACCCTCCTAGAACTAGTGTCAGTGAAAGTGTTGTAGCTAATAATAACTTTTTCATATTACTCCCTTATCTAAGAGAAAAGAACCAGCCTATGCCAATTCCTTTCGCTATTTTTAGTGTATCAAAATGTTACCTATTCGCAAATTGTTTTCTATTTCTATTTATTTGTTATAAGCCATTTCTCACAAGCTATCATTCTAGCGAACCCACTTACCTGAACCATCTACTTGATAGCCATCTGGTGTACGTTCGTTAACTGCCATCTTACCATCTGATTTGAGGTAGTAGTCACCTACCCATGTATTACGAGCATAGCTACCCTCAGAAGTTAAGTAATAGTAAGAACTGTAACTACTATCATAGATCCACTCACTCTTAGCCATTTTACCATCTGATTTGAGGTAGTAGCTTCCAGCCCAAGCATTACGCGCATAGCTACCCTCTGCTGTCAAGTAATAGTATGATTTATAGTTATTGTCATAAATCCATTCGCTCTTAGCCATGTAGCCACCTGATTTGAGGTAATAACTTCCTGACCAAGCATTTTGAACAAAGTTACCTGAAGCATTTAGGTAGAAGTAAGAATTGTACTGAACATCAAAAATCCATTGATTGACTACTTTCACACCAGCTTTGTAGTAAGAAGAACCTGACCAGCCAGTCTGACCTGAGTTAGAGCTAGTAGCTGGTTTTGGAGTTTCAGTCGCTGTTGGTTTTTCTGTTTCTTTAGGAGTTGAAGAGTCTAGAGGATTGACATATTTTTGATTCTTGACAGTGAATGTTGCTGATCTACCGCTAAACTTATGCAAGACACTTTTATAATCGTCTTCTCCATGAAATTGTAAATAATATTCGCCATCTGGAACATTTGCAAAATTAGTCCAACCTTGCTTTGTAATCGGAACAGATGATCTATCAAAGCTTTCATTGAAAGTATCTTTTCTAGGAATTTGCCCTGTCTTTGCATTCACAATATCTGCATATATAGATACAGAATAATGTACAGGTACATTTTCAACAGTCATATCCACATAGATACTGTTATTTTCTGATCCTGGTGTAATTTTATAGTCCACCTTATGATTTTCAATTTTGGTAATCTCCGCATGTACTGTTTGTGCTGAAAAAGGGAGGACTCCTGCTGTGTCAATAGTTGACAATACTCCTACTGTTGAAAGTCCCAAAGCACATACTAATAATTTCTTTTTGTTCATGTTATTCATTTCCTTTATTTTATTTTTAATATTTATTTGTTTAAAACCTATCACTCATCTATCCGACAAAACGATGATTCTTTACACGAAAGACAACTGATTGGCCATCGTATACCTTGCCATCTTGTCCTTTTCCTTTGATAACAAAGCGATAACTACCATCTGGAGTGGCACTAAAGAAGTGACGAGTTTGAAAGACACGTAAGCTTGGATTGTAGGTCACAGTAAACTGAGTTTGTGTAGAAACTGAACCTGTATTTGCATCAACTAAGGCAAAATCATAGGCTACTTGATATGACGAAGAAGGAGTACTAGGTAGAGCGATATCGATATAAGTCATAGCATCATTGACATGGTAAAGGCTTATTCCTAATGATGTTGCTTGTGAACTGCTAGCTGTCTGAGTTCCCTGAGAACTAATCCACTTGCCTGATCCATCTACTTGGTAACCATCTGGTGTACGTTCATTCACTGCCATCTTACCATTTGACTTGAGATAATAATCACCTACCCAAGTATTACGAGCATAACTACCTTCCGAGGTTAAGTAATAGTAAGAGCCGTAGTTACTGTCATAAATCCACTCACCTTTAGCCATCTTACCATTTGATTTGAGGTAATAATCACCTACCCAAGTATTACGGGCGTAACTTCCTTCCGACGTTAGGTAGTAATATGAACTGTAGTTCTTATCATAAATCCACTCACCTTTAGCCATCTTACCATTTGACTTGAGATAATAGTTGCCCACCCAAGTATTGCGAGCATAGTAACCATCTGGAGTTAAGTAATAATAAGCTCCATAGTTCTTATCATAGATCCACTCACTCTTAGCCATGTATCCACCTGACTTAAGATAGTAATCACCTTCCCATGCATTTTGAACATAATTACCTGAAGCATCCAGGTAGAAGTAGGAATTATAGTTTTTATCAAAAATCCACTTACTAGTGACTTTAGTACCATTTTGGTAGTAAGATGAACCTGACCAACCAGACGAAACTGTAGATTGTGGAATTGGGGCTGGATTTGGAGTTGGTTTTTTATCCGATTGTGGGATTGGAGCTGGATTTGGAGTTGGTTTTTTATCCGTCAGCTCCTTAATCGCCTCTTTAAACTCTTCTACAGTTCCTTTCCACTCTATGTAATTGGCACCAGACTTATTCTCATTAGCGATATAGTTGCGAGCAGATTCTTGGAAATAAGATAATTCTGGAGTGGTTTTTGTGGCCCAAATAATGGGACGATTAGCAGTACCTCTCCAATTTTTAAATACTTCTGAATCCTTCGGAACAAGAATATAATATTTTGCAGCTGTAGTCAGCGTTTGTGTGTCAGCTTGTACTGTTTTTGCTGAAAAAGGTAGAACTCCTGCTGTATCTACAAGAGAGACAAGACCAAATGTTGCAGCGGCTAGGCTGGTTACTAAAACTGTTTTTGACTTCATTATCAAAAACCTCCTTTAAATTTTTATTATTTACGGTTATAGCATGGTATGGACTTTACCATATTGACGAAAAGAGTATCTATGTTTACCTTTATTTGATTAGCAAATGAATTTTTTATGAAAAAAGTATACTTAATCTTTTTCCTAGTTATTAGACTAAAGACTTTCTATTTTATCATTTCCACCTACTTGTCAAATATGCCTTTTCTCCAATTGTCCAGTTTTGTTCATAAGGATCCACTGACCATTTTGTTGCCAGCAAAAAAAATGGAAACTTACTATAACCAATTTGAGCTTCTACTAGATCGGTGGTCGTATTGTACCTTCTATCTCGTTTCCACTTACCAATTTTTTGACTTCTATTCCTATTCCAGATAAAAAGTTCCTCTGGCAGTGCATAAATTCTACCGTCATGAGAACTCCCTCTCATTACAGGATAAAGGTACTGATGCAACTGATATTCACATCGCTTATTTAATAGCCAATATCCTAAAATCATATAGAAGGGATTTATCTTTTCAAGAGGTAAGATAATTGGCAAAGGTAAAGCATTACTCAAATCCACTGGTTTTGTAAGATACATTAACCATAACAATACTGATGAAAAATAAACCATAAATGTATGTAGTGGTATTCTATTCAAAACAATCATATAGAATTTGTAATTCTTTATCTGTATCAAACTGCGTCTTACATTAATACTGCCCACAATTATTTTATATAGAAAAATCACAAAAAATATAGGGGAAATATATACAAAAACTAAGAAAGATGTTAAAACGATAAACTCAGCTATTCCACTTACAGCTGGATATTGAACTTTATATGTTTCAAAATCCTTTAATACAATGAACCATGGAGCAATAAAATACAAGCACGAGAATATTAGTAAAGCAATTTTTAAATAGAAAATATTTAAGAATTGACTTAATTTTAAAATGTTTGTTCTCATATAAATTCCAGCTCTCCTATC
>DXLD01000107.1:0-5351 GCA_019414935.1 Streptococcus sp. | reverse complement strand
GTGCTAAAACGATAGAAAAGCTAAAAGACTATGTTACAGTGGATTAAGAAACTCCCTATTCCCCTAATTTACCTGAGTTTTCTGTTACTTTGGCTTTATTACGCTATTTTCTCAGGATTCTATCTTGCTTTGTTGGGATTTGTTTTTCTGCTAGTTTGTCTCTTTATTCAATTTCCTTGGAAATCTGCGGGCAAAGTTCTAATGATTTGCGGAATCTTTGCATTCTGGTTTCTGTTTCAAAATTGGCAACAGAGTCAAGCGAGTCAAAATTTGGCGGATTCTGTTGAAAGGGTACGGATTTTACCAGATACCATCAAAGTTAATGGTGATAGTCTATCCTTTCGTGGCAAGTCTGATGGACGCATTTTTCAAGTCTATTATAAACTCCAGTCCGAGGAGGAGAAAGAAGCCTTTCAAGCCTTAACAGACCTTCATGAGATAGAACTAGAAGGAAAACTTTCGGAGCCAGAGGGGCAGAGGAATTTTGGTGGATTTAACTATCAAGCCTATCTGAAGACTCAGGGAATTTACCAGACTCTCAATATCAAAAAAATCCAGTCACTTCAAAAGGTTGGCAGTTGGGATATAGGTGAAAACCTGTCCAGTTTACGTCGAAAGGCTGTAGTTTGGATTAAGGCGCATTTTCCAGATCCTATGCGCAATTACATGACGGGACTTCTATTAGGACATCTGGATACAGACTTTGAGGAGATGAATGAGCTTTATTCTAGTCTAGGAATTATCCACCTCTTTGCCTTGTCGGGCATGCAGGTAGGATTTTTCATGGATGGCTTTAAGAAACTACTCTTGCGATTGGGCTTGACCCAAGAAAAGTTGAAATGGCTGACCTATCCTTTTTCCCTTATCTATGCAGGCCTGACAGGATTTTCAGCCTCGGTCATTCGCAGTCTTTTGCAAAAATTACTGGCCCAACATGGTGTTAAGAGCTTGGATAATTTTGCCTTGACGGTGCTTGTCCTCTTTATTGTCATGCCAAACTTTTTCTTGACAGCAGGAGGAGTTTTGTCCTGTGCTTATGCTTTTATCTTGACCATGACCAGCAAAGAAGGGGAGGGGCTCAAGGCTGTTGCTAGAGAAAGTCTAGTCATCTCCTTGGGCATATTGCCCATTCTGTCCTTCTATTTTGCGGAATTTCAACCTTGGTCCATCCTTTTGACCTTTGTCTTTTCCTTTCTATTTGATTTGATCTTCTTACCGCTCTTGTCTATCTTATTTGCCCTTTCCTTTCTCTATCCAGTCATTCAGCTGAATTTTATTTTTGAATGGTTGGAGGGCATTATTCGCTTGGTATCACAGGTGGCAAGTAGACCACTTGTCTTTGGACAACCCAATGCATGGCTTTTAATCCTATTGTTAATTTCACTGGCTTTAGTCTATGATTTGAGGAAAAACATTAAAAGGCTAATAGTATTGAGCTTATTGGTTACAGGTCTCTTTTTCTTTACCAAGCATCCACTTGAAAATGAAATTACCATGCTGGATGTGGGGCAAGGCGAAAGCATTTTCCTACGGGATGTAACTGGGAAAACCATTCTCATAGATGTTGGTGGCAAGGCAGAATCTGATAAGAAAATCGAAAAATGGCAAGAAAAGGTGACGACCAGCAATGCCCAGAGAACCTTGATCCCCTATCTTAAAAGTCGAGGAGTAGCCAAGATTGACCAGCTAATTTTGACTAACACAGACAAGGAGCATGTTGGAGATTTATTGGAGGTGACTAAGGTATTCCATGTAGGGGAGATTTTAGTATCAAAAGGCAGTCTGAAACAGAAGGAATTTGTAGCGGAACTACAGGCGACTCGAACTAAGGTGCGTAGTGTGTCAGTGGGGGAACACTTGGCAATTTTCGGAAGGCAATTAGAAGTCCTATCTCCAAGGAAAATTGGAGATGGAGGTCATGAAAATTCCCTAGTTCTTTATGGGAAACTCTTGGATAAGTACTTTCTCTTCACAGGAAATTTGGAGGAGAAAGGAGAGAAGGATCTTCTGAAGCAATATCCTGACCTAGAAGTGGATGTTTTGAAAGCTGGCCAACATGGCTCTAAAAAATCATCAAGTTCAGCCTTTCTAGAACAGCTCAAACCAGAGATGACTCTCATCTCAGTTGGAAAGAACAATCGAACTAAATTACCCCATCAGGAAACCTTGACCCGACTGGAAGATATCAATAGCAAAGTTTATCGAACTGATCAGCAAGGAGCTATACGCTTTAAAGGGTGGAAAAGTTGGAAAATAGAAAGAGTTCGATAGGAAGGAGAAATATTATATATTAGTAAAATAACCTAAAAATCTGTTGCATAATAATGATAAAAACGATATAATGAAAGCGTCTTCAATATTAATGGTATAAAATCATTAAAAATTAGCAAAAATCGTTTAATTAGTTAGTTTATGATTATTGGTCTTTTTCAGTCCAGTATATCTGCTGTGAGCGTTCTTAAAACTTATAGGTATGATTGGAATACCTACTATAAGACTAGTATGAATTGCCAGAGATATAACTATATTAATCCCCTGTTATGGTATCGTTATGACAGCTATTCTGAATATAAAATTGGTTCTGGTTGGAATTACGATTGTTATGAGGTACTAAACTACTACAGCGTAGGTTATTAATCTCTAAAGAGTGAGAAAAAGGAGGACTGTATATGATAACTCTTACTCATGTGACCTTAAAAACGCGACAAGTCATCTTACAAGATGTTGATTTTACATTTGAAAAGGGTAGGATTTATGGTATTCTTGCTATAAATGGCTCTGGAAAGACGACACTGTTTCGTGCCATTAGCAATTTAATTCCTATAAGTAGCGGAAATATCGCAGTCTCTCCTTCTTTGTTTTATTATGAGAGTATTGAATGGCTGGATGGAAACTTAAGTGGGATGGACTATCTTCGCCTGATCAAGAACATCTGGAAGTCAGGGCTGAACTTGGGGGATGAAATTACCTATTGGGAAATGTCTGACTATATCAGCCTTCCCATTCGTAAGTATTCCTTAGGCATGAAGCAACGCTTGGTGATTGCCATGTATTTCCTCAGTCAGGCGAAATGCTGGCTTATGGATGAGATTACAAATGGCTTAGATGAGT
Source organism: Streptococcus sp. (assembly GCA_019414935.1). Taxonomy (GTDB): domain Bacteria; phylum Bacillota; class Bacilli; order Lactobacillales; family Streptococcaceae; genus Streptococcus. The sequence continues at coordinate 2,240 of DXLD01000107.1, read as the reverse complement.
ATTATCGACAGAAGTTTTTTGATAGGCTGGCAAAAATCGATAGACAAGAACAGCTGGTTCTTTTAAGTTCCCACTATAAGGAAGAGTTGCTTGATGTCTGCGATAGAGTAGTAACCATTCATCAGGGGCAAATAGAAGAGGTTTAGTTTATGAAAGATGTTAGTCTATTTTTATTGAAAAAAGTTTTCAAAAGTCGCTTAAACTGGATTATCTTAGCTTTATTTGTATCTGGACTCGGTGTTACCTTTTATTTAAATAGTCAGACTGCAAACTCCGTCAGCTTGGAGAGCGAGTTGGAAACCCGTCTTGTAAAAGATGAGAGAGTCATCAATGAATATGAAGAGAAACTCTCCCAAATATCTGATACCAACTCGGAGGAATACCAGATTGCTAAAAATAATTTAGACGGGCAAAAAAATCTTTCGACTCAAAAGACAGAAATTCTGACTTTATTAAAAGAAGGGCGATGGAAAGAAGCCTACTATTTGCAGTGGCAAGATGAAGAGAAGGAATATGAATTGATATCAAATAACCCGACTATTAGCTCTGACTTTAAAATGGCGGTTGACCGCCAACGAAAGATTTACCAAGCCCTGTATCCCTTGAACATAAAAGCACATACTTTGGAGTTTCCGACCCACGGGATTGATCAGATTATCTGGATTTTAGAGGCTATCATCCCAAGTTTGTTTGTGATTGCTATTATTTTTATGCTAACACAACTGTTCGCAGAAAGATATCAAAATCATCTGGACACAGCTCAGTTATATCCTTTTTCAAAAGTGGCATTTGCCATGTCCTCCCTTGGAGTTGGAGTGGGCTATGTAACTGTGCTGTTTATCGGAATCAGCGGATTTTCTTTTCTAGTGGGAAGTCTGATAAGTGGTTTTGGACAGTTAGATTATCCCTACCCGATTTATAGCTTAGTGAATCAAGAGGTAACTATTGGGAAAATACAAGATGTGTTATTTCCTAGCTTGTTACTAACTTTCTTAGCTTTTATCGTCATTGTGGAAGTCGTCTACTTGATTGCTTACTTTTTCAAGCAAAAAATGCCTGTCCTCTTTCTTTCACTCATTGGAATTGTTGGCTTATTGTTTAGCATCCAAACAATTCAGCCTCTCCAAAAGATTGCACATCTGATTCCCTTTACTTACTTGCGTTCAGTGGAGATTTTATCTGGAAGATTACCTAAGCAAATTGATAATGTCAATCTGAATTGGAGTATGGGAATGGTCTTACTTCCTTGCCTGATTATCCTTTTGTTAGTGGGGATTCTATTTATCGAAAGATGGGGAAGTTTACGGAAAAAGGATGTTTTTAATAGACTCTAGCTTTCCTATACAGAAAATAAGAAAAAACTAACATAGAGATGGAATCAACTTGATTCTCTCTTTTTGATTCGAAAACCAAGCTAAACTGCAAACAAAAACTTTTCAAAAAAATAACTTTTTATCTTGACAAGAGCTAGAAAACTTGGTATCATGTAAAAGTTGAGAAAAGCAGAAGTGAGAGCTTCTCGCCTTGTGACATGAAGTTGCCTGGCCCTACGGATGAAAAGTTTCTAAGAAACGCTATCATAACGTGCGGGCTTGTATATTTACGAGTCCGCTATTGTTTTTCTCTAATAAAACAAAAGAGGTGAAAACCATAGCAAAGCAAGACTTATTCATCAATGATGAGATTCGTGTACGTGAAGTTCGCTTGATTGGTCTTGAAGGAGAACAGCTAGGCATCAAGCCACTCAGTGAAGCGCAAGCTTTGGCTGATAACGCTAATGTTGACCTAGTATTGATTCAACCCCAAGCCAAACCGCCTGTTGCAAAAATTATGGACTACGGTAAGTTCAAGTTTGAGTACCAGAAGAAGCAAAAAGAACAACGTAAAAAACAAAGTGTTGTTACTGTGAAAGAAGTTCGTCTAAGTCCAACTATTGACAAGGGTGACTTTGATACAAAACTTCGCAATGCACGCAAATTCCTTGAAAAAGGAAATAAAGTTAAGGTATCTATTCGCTTTAAGGGTCGTATGATTACCCATAAAGAGATTGGTGCAAAAGTTTTAGCCGAGTTTGCTGAAGCAACTCAAGATATTGCCATCATCGAACAACGTGCTAAAATGGATGGACGTCAAATGTTCATGCAATTGGCGCCAGCGACTGACAAAAAATAATTGTCAGAAAGTTAAATAAAGGAGAAAAAATCATGCCAAAACAAAAAACACACCGCGCATCAGCTAAA
>DXLD01000106.1:0-5429 GCA_019414935.1 Streptococcus sp. | reverse complement strand
CTGACGTCAACAATCCCTGTGTTAAAGTAATCATTATCGGCCTCAAGCATGGTCACCAAAACAGCATATTCGCAGTTCTTTTCACAACGGTCCTTGTCCAATTCCTTGTAAAAATCCGCGTTCTTGTGCTTCTTCTCTGTTCCATCCGCTTCGTTTTTCATTTCAAACATGATGGAAATAATTTCGACCCCATTTTCATCACACTCACGGAAGATAAAGTCCCCTTTGGAACCACGCGCAGAGACCTTGTTATCCTTCTCAAAGTAAGCATTTGGAAAGGCAAAACTGCGAACCTTGTTAAACTCACTCTCTGCATAGTGTTCCAAACTTTCCCCGATGGCTTTTGTAGATTGTTGGGCTTTGAAATTCTTATAGAACTCGACCTGTTCACTAGCTGCTTTAAGCTGGGCTTCGTAATTTTGCTTGACAGAAGCCAATGATAACTCATTTTCCTTTTCTTGTAAGAGGAGCTGATTTTTGACCTCGTCTCTTTCTTTTTCTAGGTCAGAAAGGGTCTTTTGTAGTTGATTTTCATGTTCCAAACGCAAGGTGGCCAATTGGTTTTCCAAGGCCTGCACTTCCTTGTCCTTTGCTAATAAGGCCTGATGGCTTGTCTGTTCAACTTCTTTCTTGGCCAGTTCTTTCTCTATATCAAAGTTTTGGATTTGACTCTGCAATTGCGCAATTTCTTGGTCTTTTTGAGCTAGTTTAGACTGTTGTTCATTCATGGCCTTTTGCTCAGCCAAGGCCAGTTCCTGCTTCATCCGATCATGTAGTTCCTTATCAAACTCTGCTGTTCTCACTTGAGACAGAAGTTCAGCATACTGACTTTCATTTACTGTAAAGACTTCCCCACAGTTGGGACATTTGATTTCGTTCATATCGTTCCTCTTTCTAGACTTCTGTAACCATTATATCATGCCTAAGGGAAAATCAAAAACAGCGAGTCGAAACCCACTGTTTATCTTCTTTTTCTTTAAATTTTTTCCAAGGCCAAGCGCAAGTCTTCAATCAAATCATCTACATTTTCAAGTCCGATAGACAAACGGATTTGGTTTGGTGTGACACCTGCTGCTTCGAGGTCTTTTTCTGACAATTGACCATGAGTGGTTGTTGCTGGATGGACAACAAGCGATTTGGCATCTGCCACATTTGCAAGGTCAGAAAAGATTTCTAAATGATCAATGACCTTGCGTGCTTCTGCCTCGCCACCTTTGACATGGAAGGTAAAGATTGAACCCACACCTTTAGGCAAGTATTTCTCAGCCAAGGCATGATAAGGACTATCAGCAAGTTTTGGATAGTTTACCTTTTCTACCTTAGGATGGTTGACAAGAAAATCAACAATTTTCTCAGCATTTTCCACATGGCGTTCCACACGAAGAGAAAGGGTTTCCAGTCCTTGAAGCAAGAGGAAGGCATTAAATGGCGACAAGGCTGCACCTGTATCACGAAGCAATTGAACACGGACAGCGATAATAAAGGCTGCTGCCCCCACATCGCGAGTATAGCTCAAATTGTGGTAGCTTGGGTCTTCCTCAACAAATTGAGGGAATTTTCCTGAAGCTGCCCAGTCAAAACGACCACTATCGACAATCACTCCACCAATAGTCGTACCATGCCCACCGATAAACTTAGTCGCAGAGTGAATGGCAATATCTACACCGTGAGAGAAGACGTTAATCAAATATGGTGTGGCAAAAGTGTTGTCCGAAACAAGTGGAATTTGGTACTTATGCGCAATCTCAGCCAATTTTTCCAAGTCAGGAATGTTTATCAAGGGATTCCCCAAGGTTTCAATCAAAACTAGCTTGGTATTGTCTTTGATCGCTGCTTCTACTTCCTCCAAATTATCAACATCGACAAAGGTTGTTGTGATACCATAACGAGGAAGGGTTTCCTTCAAGAGATTGAAGGTTCCACCGTAAATAGTTGAGGCTGCTACTACATGGTCACCAGCGTGGGCAAGTGCCAAAATCGTATAAGTCACTGCGGCCATACCTGATGCTGTTGCAAGAGCTCCAACACCACCTTCAAGGGCAGCAATTCTTTCTTCAAAAGCAGCTGTTGTAGGATTTGTAATACGAGTATAGATATTACCTGGCTTTCTCAAGGCAAACAAATCGGCACCTTCCTGCGTGTCATCAAAAACAAAGGATGTTGTTTGATAAATCGGTACTGCACGAGACTTGGTAGCTGGATCCACAACTTGACCAGCATGCAGTTGCAAAGTTTCAAATTTAAAATCACGAGTCATAGGGCGACCTCCAAATAGTTTGATTAAGGATATTGTAGCACCTTAAGGTATAGTTTACAAATATTAGCTTTCTATATTTTGGTATAATAAATAACTATTACCTTATTTTAAAAATGAAAAAAGCACGACTCAATCGTGCTCATTTTCTTAATCTACATAAGTATCTTCATTTTTATTGAGGAAGGCATATGGAAGACCCATCAAGAGGCCTCCTCCGATAAAGTTTCCGATGAAGGTTACACCCCAGTGGCGAAGCATATTTCCAATACCGAAGTTGGCAATTGAGTCAGCAGCAACACTGAATTTTACAATCGCGAAAGAAGCAAAGTTCGCAGCAATGTGCTCGTTTGTTAAGAATACAAACATGTAAATCGCTGATAAAACGAGCCATAGTTTAGCACCACCATCTTTGACCAAAACAAATGAAAGAATCGCAATATTTACGAAAATATTTGCCAAAATCGCCTCAAGCAAGATTAATTCATTTGAACGGCCTAACTTCATCTCAACAACCCCTGAGATGAAACTATCGTGAGTCAGATTTGCATAGGCTGCTGAGTGGGCAAAGCCCCAACCTGCTATCAAAGCCCCGATAAGGTTGAACAAGGTACAGTAAAGTAAAATCTCAGCTGTTTTTCTCCAAGAGATTTTTTTCAAGAAACTACCAGCAGTCAAGAACATCATGTTTGATGTTACCAACTCGGCATTCAAGAAAACAATGTAGGCCAATCCCCAAGCAAAGACAAATGGGAAGAGGAAGCGTCCACTACCTGGTGCAATTTTATTAATCAAGTCAGCCCCAACTGCACCAGCAGCTGTACTGAAGGTTAAAAAGGCACCTGCGAACATCGAACGAATCGCATACTTAAATTTGCTCTGACTATAAAGACTTTCTTTCTTCTTGCAAGCAAATTCAATCTTTGAGATAAATTCTGAAGAAACCATAATAAACTCCTAAAAATTTTTTACCTGATAATTATATCACAAACTTTAGAATTAAGGAAACGTTTTCTGTATTTCATAACAGTTTATTTTGAAACGCAATCTATAAAAAATCAGTAAAACCTAAGATTTTACTGATTTTATCTTTAATAACGTTGTTTATATGGTTGATTGAAAGCTGTTAGAATTTCTTCAGGTGTTTGTGAATAATCTTTTGTATCTTTCAAGTCACCTTTGACGATAATACGTTCTGTCGCATCATAGTCAACACAGGTTACAAGTGTGATTTCATCAACTCCAGTACGGTCATCAATCTCATCAACGCGATCGGGGGTCACATGCTTCACTTCACGGATTTCATAGGTATAAACTTTATCCTTATCAGTTAGATAAATTTTCATCCCATTTTTAGCGCGTGATAATGGAGAAAAGAGCATTTGGCTGGCGTTTTCCGCCGTGAAGATGTGATGGCTCGCAAGGGAATAGTTTCCTTTCCCCATCACTTGATCACGCTTCATTGTACCAGCTCCATAGAAGAGATTGACATTATCCAGTCCCTTAAAAATAGGCAAGTTAATTTCTACCTCAGGGACAGCAATTCCACCGATAACTGGCAATTTTTGCGAATCCCATTGTGAGGATAAGACAGCTTCTGACGAGATGGCTTTTACGGAATCAAAGTCAAAATTCCCTTCTGTATCTTGATTTTCTTCCAATTTTTCTTTTGATACCTGGCTGACTTGGTATTTATTCGTATTCCAAACCATGAACATATCACGAATTTTTGAATTGAAAATCAAAGCTATTGACAAGATGATTAAGAATCCTGCCAAGATATTGATTAGTAAATTTTTACGGTTTGTTTTCTTTTTATTCTTTTTATGAGACATTATGCTTCACCTTCTGTTTCGTTTTCTGTCCCAACTTCTTCTTTTTCTGCAGCAGCAACCGTAGTAAAGGTTACAATTTTAGCATCTTGGTCCAGGCGCATCACTTTAACTCCCATAGTTGAACGACCTGTTTGTGAAATATTGGCAACGTTGGTTCTAATCATGACACCAGTATCAGTGATAATCATCAAATCTTCATCGCCTTTAACGGTCATAAGACCAGCAAGAGAACCGTTCTTTTCTGTAATCTTAGCGGTTTGCATCCCTTTACCACCACGACCTTTAGTTGGATATTCGGTCGCAACTGTGCGCTTACCATAGCCCTTTTCTGTGATGATAAGAACCTCGTCCTGGTCTGTAATCACACTAGCACCAACAACTGTGTCTCCGTCACGAAGGTTAACACCTTTCACACCAGTGGCGATACGACTCATACCACGAACGGCTGATTGATTAAAGCGAATTGAATAACCAAACTTGGTACCAATGATAATGTCCGTATCCTCTTCTGTCAGTAAGACATTAATCAACTCATCTTCATCCTTGAGGTTAAGTGCTTTAAGTCCATTCTGACGGATATTAGCAAATTCCTTAACGCTGGTTCTCTTCACAATACCATGACGGGTTGTGAAGAAGAGGTAAGCATCATCACTACGTTCAGACTCAACATTGATGATGGTCTGAATACTTTCACCTTCATCCAATTTCAAAAGATTGACAATTGGCAATCCCTTAGCAGTACGGCCATATTCAGGAATTTCATATCCTTTAAGGCGATAGACACGTCCTTTATTTGTAAAGAAGAGTAGGTGATCATGGGTACTAGTTGACACTAACTCACGGACAAAATCATCATCCTTAACTCCCGTACCTTGAACACCACGACCCCCACGTTTTTGAGCAGTGAACTCAGCTTGGTCCAGACGTTTGATGTAACCTTTGTTTGACAGTGTAATTAAGACATCCGATTCTTCAATTAGATCCTCATCCTCAAGACTCAAGACTTCACCAACCATCAATTCAGTACGACGTTGGTCGCCAAACTTACGCTTAACTTCGTCTAATTCATCTTTAATGATTTGAGAAACACGTTCGGGCTTAGCTAGAATATCTGCTAAATCCGCAATCAGAGCCAGAAGATCATCATACTCAGACTGAATCTTATCACGTTCCAAACCTGTCAAACGACGAAGACGCATATCAAGAATGGCTTGACTTTGACGTTCAGAAAGCTTAAACTTGCTCATCAACTCAGCTTGTGCTTCCGCATCCGTTTCACTAGCACGGATGATACGAATCACTTCATCGATATGGTCTAGCGCAATCAAGAGACCTTCTAA
>DXLD01000105.1:0-5519 GCA_019414935.1 Streptococcus sp. | reverse complement strand
CAGCTGATTTGATGAGGCGCATGCGTTGGATGCGAGGAGTGAGGTTTTCAAACTCGGCTGTTTCAAAAACTGATTTCAAGCCATGGTATTTTGTCAAGATGAGGTTGTCAAACTCAACAGCTATACGTTTGAAGTCAAGTTGTGGAAGAGCATGTTTCATTTTTTGCCATGGATTTTCAGAATCCACATAGCCCACAACTGGGAAGGAAACAGTGCTGCTTGCACGCTCAACCTCAAGGGCTGGGACAAAGAGGAGGGGTTCCTGATCTGCTAGGACAAAAAGGAACATTTGGCGTTCATGGGGATCACTGTAAAAGCCAGTGAGGTAATTGATTGTGACGGGGTCAGATACGACAGCGACGTCTAGTTTTTCTGATTCAAGATATGTTACGATTTGTTGTAATTTAGACATATGCTACCTTCTTTCTATCCCTCTATTTTGGCAAAAAAAGAGAGAAAATGCAAGGGAGAAGGGTAAAAGAAAAGACAAAAAGAACTCCGACAAGATAACGGAGTTCTTTGATATAGTTTCATTTTGTTTAAGAAAAGTCAGCCTTGCTCTTCACGTCGCTGTATTCCTCAGCGATTTCTTGGCTGAGGATGTCCTCATAGGCAGGGAGTTGGATGTCCTGTCCGTATTTCTTCTTGAGGGCAGTCGTGACTAGGCGATAAGCTAGATTGGCATTACGAGAGAGGATAGGTCCGTGGAAGTAAGAACCAAAGACATTCTTATAATGAACCCCTTCACCGACCTTTTCTTCGTTATTTCCATTTCCATAGACAACCTGTCCCAGTGGTTTTTGGTCATCCGAAAGGAAGGTACGTCCTTGGTGATTTTCAAATCCATAGTAGGTTTCATTGAAATCTTCATTGTGAATCTTGATGTCCCCGATAAAACGGTTATTGGTCTGGTTGAGCGTGTAGTGGCCCATGACCCCTAGTCCTTCGATGCGTCTCCCTGAAGCTTCAACATAATATTGACCCAATAGTTGGAAACCACCGCAGATAGCCAGAACCACACCATCGTTTTGGATGTAGTTGTCAATGCTCTCTTTTTTAGCAGGTAGGTCGTCTGCAATGATACTCTGTTCAAAGTCTTGGCCACCACCGAAAAAGGCAATGTCGTAGTGATTTTCATCGAAATCATCATGAAGTGAAACGATGTCAACCGTCACATGGGCCCCTAGTTTTTCAGCCACGTACTTGAGCATGAGGATGTTTCCATTGTCCCCGTAGGTATTCATGAGGTTTCCGTAGAGGTGGGCGATGTTGAGCTGATAGGGGTAATTGCCAGCTTTTGAGGAAAGTGAAGTATAAACCATTAGTTCATCTCCTTTCTAACAATCTGACGACTAGCCAGCAGTTCGCGGAATTCAAGCATAGCAGTATAGGTAGCCAGAATATAAGCATGCTTACAGTCTTGGTTTTCAATGGTTTTAAGAACTTGCTCCAGACTACTTGTTTCAGTGATTTTCTCAGCTGGATAGCCTGTTACTCGGAGACGACGTGCAATTTCAGAATGACGGACACCACCAGCGTTGATTTCAGGAATGTCCATCTCAGTGATTTGTTCAAAATCAGCATCCCAGATCCAGCTTGTATCAATTCCATCTGCATAGTTAGCGTTAAGGAGGACAGATAGGCTAAATGGATAAGGTGCTAGTTTAATCATTTCGATAGCTTGGGTCGCACCGACTGGATTTTTAATCAAGACGAGGGTGCATTCCTTGTCACCGATATGGAAGGTTTCTTGGCGTCCAAAGACTGCACGACTCTTATCAAATCCTTGCTTGATTAGTTGTGAATCTGCACCAAGGAAACGGGCGATGGCAACCGCAGCTAGGGCGTTGTAGATATTGTAGAGACCACCGATTTGAATACCGTATTCTTGTCCGTCAATGACAAAGCGAGAGCGATTGTTGGTTAACTCAACCAATTCTGTCAAGCGATAGTCGAGATCAGGACGTTTACATCCGCAGCCTTCACAGATATAGGCACCCAAGTTTGCATAGGTATTATGCTCATATTTGAGGATTCCTTGGCAGTCAGGACAGAGAATCCCTTCTGTATTATAGTGAGCCAGCTGGGCTGGTCCTTTCTCCAAGTCAAAACCAAAATACTGTACAGCATTTGGAATAGCTGGCTTGTAGAAAAGTGGACTGTCTCCATTAAGGAGAACAGTGGCAGTAGGCACCTTACGAATAGCATCCAAAATCATCTTGTAAGTTGTGTAAATTTCACCATAGCGGTCCATCTGGTCACGGAAGATATTGGTGATGACAAAAAGGCTTGGCTGGATATAGTCACAGATACGAGATAGACTGGCTTCGTCGATTTCTAGGACGGCAATATTTTTCCCAGTTTTAGAAGATTTGGCTGTTAAGAAGGTTGTCGCAATTCCTGTAATCATGTTGGCACCGCTTGGGTTGGTCAGAACTTGACCATAAACCTCTTTTAAAATGCCGACAGTGAGGGCAGTTGTCAAGGTTTTTCCATTTGTTCCAGTGACCACGACAATCTCGTAGTTCTTAGCTAGGTTTTGTAAAATATCTTTATCAAATTGAAGGGCGAGTTTTCCTGGGAGCGTACTTCCACGGCCAAGACGACTTAAAACGAAGTGGGAAGAACGCCCAGCAAGAAGGCCTAAAGTAGTTTTTAATTTCATATTTCTATTATATCATAAAAGAGGGAAAAGACGGATTTGAGGTTCCGCAGAAGTAAAAACAGCCCACAGAGGGCTGTTCGTTAAGATGAGATTTTAACTTATACTCAATGAAAATCAAAGAACAAACTAGGAAGCTAGCCGCAAGCTGTACTTGAGTACGGTAAGGCGACGCTGACGTGGTTTGAATTTGATTTTCGAAGAGTATTAAATCGCAAACAAGTCATTCAAGTTTTCAGCCAAGGTTGGGTGAGTGAAGATTTGTTTTGTGAAGTAAGTGTAAGGAATCTTGTTGTCCATAGCAACAGTGATGATGTTGATGATTTCTTGAGAACCTTCTGAGAAGATGCTTGCTCCAAGAATTTCTTTTGTTTCAGTATTGACAACAGCTTTGAAAGCTCCGCGAAGGTCTCCGTTTACGTGACCACGAGGCATGGCTGCGACAGGAATTTCCTTAATAGCGTATGGAAGTTTCAAATCAGCTGCTTGACTTTCAGTCAAACCAACTTGTGAAAGTGCAGGTGTGATAAACATGGTGTTTGGTACATTGAGACGGTCTTCAAGTGTGTAGCTGCCATCTCCAGCAAGGTAGCTGTATACAACACGGAAGTCATCAAGTGAAATGTAAGTAAATTGAAGTCCACCGTTGACATCTCCAACTGCAAAGACACCAGGAACGTTTGTTTGACAATGTTTGTCTACTTTAATAGCACCACGTTCAGTTAGTTCAATATCTGTATTTTCAAGTTGAAGTGGTTCTACATTTGGTTTGCGTCCGGTTGCGTAGAGAAGGGCATCGAAACGGTAAGTTTCGTTTTCAGTTACGACAAGCACTTGGTCACCGTCATTTTTAATTTCAGTAGTACGGATGTTTTGAAGCAATTCAATGCCGTCTTCTTCCATATATTGTTTGGCAAGAGCAGCGATTGAAGGTTCTGCACGAGGAAGGAAAGTATCCAAGGCATCTAGAACTGTAACCTTGCTTCCAAGTTTGTTGTAAAGGCCAGCAAATTCAAGACCGATATTTCCGCCACCAAGGACTCCAAGGTTTTCAGGCAATTTGTCCAAGTTTTGGATACCTGTTGAGTCAAAGACGTTTTTGCTTGTAGCAAGTCCTGGAATTGGCAAGACGTTTGAAACAGCACCAGTGTTGATAACGATTGTTTCAGCAGTCAGTTCTTTCTTTTCATCACCAGCTTGGATTTCGATGACTTTATTTGAAAGGAAGTGAGCTTCCGCATCAAAGATATCCACGCCTGTACCAGCAACAGTCGCATAGTTTTTACCGTTGAGGCGGCCAGTAATCGTGTTTTTGGTAGCAATCACTTCTTCAAAAGACAAGTCCTTCTCAGCAGCAACTAGCAAAGTCTTAGTTGGGATACAACCGATGTTGATACAAGTTCCACCGTACATAGCTTTGCTACGTTCAATAAGGGCAACTTTTTTGCCAGCTGAAGCCAATTTACCAGCTAGTGTTTTACCAGCTTTACCAAATCCGATAACGATTAAATCATAAGTTAACATTTAGAGTTCCTCCTATTCGAATTTCATTCTAGCATAAGAAAAAAACTTTTGCACAATTCTGCTACGCTTTAAAAAAGTTTATGAAATAGTGGAAATTTCATCCTTATTTTCTCTGAAAAATCGTTTACATGAGTTTATCGATAGATTGGGCTATCTTTTGCTTCTCTCTTGTGTTATACTAGATAGGTTGCAAAGAAAACAGTACTTTTCTTTTGTGGAAAAGAAGCAACACGATTTTATATCCAGTATATGAAAATACGTCATAAAAAGAAAAGTATAAACTAAGCCCTATAGGGTGGCTTCGCACCACCTTTAGAAAGAAGAATATCGTGAAATTTAATGAATTAAACTTGTCTGCTGATTTGCTAGCAGAGATTGAAAAAGCTGGTTTTGTAGAAGCCAGTCCGATCCAAGAACAAACCATTCCCTTGGCCCTTGAAGGTAAGGACGTTATCGGTCAAGCTCAGACTGGTACAGGAAAAACTGCAGCCTTTGGCTTGCCTACCCTTGAAAAAATTCGTACAGAAGAAGCGACCATCCAAGCTTTGGTTATCGCTCCAACTCGTGAACTAGCTGTCCAAAGTCAAGAAGAACTCTTCCGCTTTGGTCGTAGTAAGGGAGTCAAAGTTCGCTCAGTATATGGCGGATCAAGCATTGAAAAACAAATTAAGGCTTTAAAATCTGGTGCCCATATCGTGGTGGGAACTCCAGGTCGTCTCTTGGACTTGATTAAACGCAAGGCCTTGAAATTACAAGATATTGAAACTCTTATCCTTGACGAAGCGGATGAAATGCTCAACATGGGCTTCCTTGAAGATATCGAAGCTATCATTTCTCGTGTCCCTGAAAACCGTCAAACCTTACTTTTCTCAGCAACTATGCCAGATGCCATCAAACGTATTGGTGTTCAGTTTATGAAAGAACCTGAGCATGTGAAGATTGCTGCTAAGGAATTGACAACAGAATTGGTTGACCAATACTATATTCGTGTTAAAGAACAAGAAAAATTTGATACCATGACTCGTCTTATGGATGTGGAACAACCAGAACTTGCTATCGTATTTGGTCGTACCAAACGTCGTGTAGATGAATTGACTCGTGGTTTGAAAATCCGTGGCTTCCGTGCAGAAGGAATTCATGGAGACCTAGACCAAAACAAACGTCTTCGTGTCCTTCGTGACTTCAAAAACGGCAATCTAGATGTTTTGGTTGCAACAGACGTGGCAGCGCGTGGTTTGGATATTTCAGGTGTAACTCATGTCTATAATTACGATATTCCACAAGATCCTGAAAGTTATGTTCACCGTATCGGTCGTACAGGTCGTGCTGGTAA
>DXLD01000104.1:0-5580 GCA_019414935.1 Streptococcus sp. | reverse complement strand
TTCAGCCAGGGGACGAAGCGCCTAATCACTTCTCATATACTTCACGTGATGAGGACTATGTCAAGGACCAGGTGCCATGTTGGTTGACCTATACAAATGGTACCAGTCATGAGATTATCCAAAACAACCTCCACCGTGCGCCTATGTTCACAGGTGTAGTCAAGGGAGTGGGCCCTCGTTACTGTCCGTCAATTGAGGACAAGATTGTGCGCTTTGCGGACAAGGAACGCCACCAACTATTTTTAGAACCAGAAGGGCGCAATACAGAAGAAGTCTATGTCCAAGGTCTTTCAACCAGTCTGCCTGAGGATGTCCAACGTGAGCTAGTTCATTCCATTAAAGGTCTGGAAAATGCTGAGATGATGCGAACTGGTTATGCTATCGAGTACGACATGGTCTTGCCTCACCAGTTGCGTGCGACTTTGGAAACCAAGAAAATCTCAGGCCTTTTCACTGCTGGTCAGACAAATGGAACATCAGGTTACGAAGAAGCTGCTGGCCAAGGGATTATCGCGGGTATCAATGCGGCTCTGAAAATCCAAGACAAACCTGAGTTGATTTTGAAGCGCAGTGACGGTTATATCGGGGTGATGATTGATGACTTGGTAACCAAGGGGACTATCGAACCTTATCGTCTTTTGACCAGTCGTGCTGAATACCGTCTCATTCTCCGTCATGACAACGCTGATATGCGTTTGACTGAGATGGGACGCGAGATTGGACTTGTGGATGATGAACGCTGGGCTCGCTTTGAAATCAAGAAAAATCAATTTGACAATGAGATGAAGCGCCTAAACAGTATCAAACTCAAGCCAGTCAAAGAAACCAATGCTAAGGTTGAGGAGATGGGCTTCAAGCCGTTGACAGATGCGGTGACAGCCAAGGAATTTCTTCGCCGTCCAGAAGTTTCTTACCAAGATGTGGTGGCCTTCATCGGACCAGCTGCAGAGGACTTGGATGACAAGATTATCGAATTGATTGAAACAGAAATCAAGTACGAAGGCTATATTTCCAAAGCCATGGATCAGGTTGCCAAGATGAAACGTATGGAAGAAAAACGCATTCCAGCCAATATTGATTGGGATGATATTGATTCTATCGCGACAGAAGCCCGTCAGAAGTTCAAACTCATCAATCCAGAAACCATCGGCCAAGCCAGCCGTATTTCTGGAGTAAACCCAGCAGATATTTCTATTTTGATGGTGTATCTGGAAGGTAAAAATCGTAGTATTTCTAAAAATCAAGAAAAGAAAGCATAGAGAAAAACAGCTCCGAAGACGGGGCTGTTTTGTTGACTTGTACTCAATGAAAATCAAAGAGCAAACTAGGAAGCTAGCCGTAGGTTGCTCAAAGCACTGCTTTGAGGTTGTAGATAGAACTGACGAAGTCAGTAACATATATACGGCAAGGCGAAGCTGACGTGGTTTGAATTTGATTTTCGAAGAGTATTATTCTTCATCTGGTGTGAGGATCATTGGGATGATAATCGGTTCACGTTCTGTATTTTCATAGAGGAAGGGGCGAATTGCGTTGACAATGGCACCATTGACTGATTGCACGCTAGCGTCCTTGTTTTTCAGTGCGATACGAATAGCATTGAAGAGGATGCGCTGGCTTTGGCGAATCAAGTCGCCAGACTCTCTCATGTAGACAAAGCCTCGGCTGAGGATGTCTGGACCAGACAGAATCATCTGAGACTTGAAGTCAACAGTTGCGACTGCCAGAACAACACCGTCTTCAGATAGATCACGACGATCTTTGAGGACAGCAGCACCGATTTCACCGATACGATTTCCATCGACATAGATATCTTGGGCGTTGAAATGACCTGCAATACGAGCTGAGTCAGCAGTAAGGGCAAGCACATCACCATTGCTCATGATAAAGATATTGTCCTTCTCAACACCAGTATCCACTGCTAGTCCAGCGTGGACTTTTTGCATGCGGTATTCACCGTGGACAGGCATGAAGTATTTTGGCTTAATCAAGCGGAGCATGAGTTTTTGCTCTTGCTGACCACCGTGTCCAGATGTATGGATATTGTTAACCTTACCGTGGATAACTTCGACACCAGCTTCTGAAATAATATTGATCAGCTTGTTGACGCTAGTAGTGTTTCCAGGGATTGGACTTGAAGAGAAGATAACTGTATCACCAGGTTGGAGTTGTACCTGACGGTGGGTTCCGTTGGCGATACGAGAGAGGGCAGCCATCGGTTCCCCCTGACTACCTGTACAGAGGATGAGAACCTCGCCTGCAGGGTAGTCTTTGATTTCATTTGGCTCGATAAAGGTTCCCTTAGGAGCTTTGATGTAGCCAAGATCGATTCCGTTGACAATGGCCTTTTCCATAGAACGACCAAAGACCGCAATCTTACGTCCAGTCTTAACAGCAGCTTCTGTTGCTTGTTGGAGACGGAAGATATTTGAGGCAAAGGATGCAAAGATGATACGTCCTTCGATGCCTTGGATAATCTTCATGATGGACTGGCCAACGACTTTTTCAGAGTTGGTAAAGGTTGGCACTTCTGCATTTGTCGAGTCAGACAGGAGACAGAGCACGCCTTCTTCACCAAGAGCAGCCATACGGTGCAAGTCCGCAGGTTCTCCAACTGGTGTGAAGTCGAACTTGAAGTCACCCGTACAAACGATTTTTCCTTGAGGTGTATGAATGACAATCCCCAAAGGCTCTGGAATAGAGTGAGTCGTTCTAAAGAAAGTTGCCTTGAGATTTTTAAAAGTCAACTCAGTATTGTGGTTGATTTCGTAAAGTTTGGCGTTGCGCAAGAGGCCGTGTTCTTCGAGTTTCCCACGGATCAAAGCCAAGGCAAGCGGTCCAGCATAGATAGGGACATTTGCTTGCTTGAGCAGGAAAGGAATCCCACCGATGTGGTCCTCGTGTCCGTGCGTGATCAAAACAGCCTTGACGCGGTCGATATTGTCTACGATGTAAGAGTAGTCAGGAATGACGTAGTCGATACCCAGCAAGTCATCTTCTGGGAATTTAATCCCAGCATCGACGATAATAATCTCATCTTGGTATTCAATTCCGTAAGTGTTTTTCCCGATTTCTCCCAGACCACCGATGGCAAAAACGCCGACTTCTTCAGGTTTAAGAGTATAGGCCATATTAGAACTCCGTGATTTCGAAGGCGCCAGTTTCTTTTTCGTAATCTAGCAATTTGTCAGACAAGAGTTCGATATACTCGATATTGTACTCTGGGCGATTTTCTTCGACAAGTTGGCGAGCAGCGATACGGCCCTCAAGTTCTGAGCTGGCATCGATGTCTAGGTAAAGTGCGCGTGTAGTTTCACGGCGTGGGCTACGTTCTTTTGTTTCTTGATAAAAAACTTTGTAAATCATATAGTTCCTTTCTATTTACAGGTCAGCTTATTCCAAACTTTTAGCAGAGAATTGCTTGATTTCATTCCATTTTTTGTCTAGATTGACCTTGATTCGTTACAATTACTTCAATTATACCACAAAATGAAAAATTAGTAAAAGACGGAAACGAGAAAGTCATAGGCTCACTTATTGGTAAGCGTTTGCAAAAATAGAGGAAATATGTTATCTTGATAACGGAAGTGAAATTTATTGCTTGTCATAATTCCATATAGTTTTTAAGTCAAGGAGGTTGCCCTATGTATAACTTATTTGCTTTTGCTATCGGAGCTCGCTTGGTAGCTTTTATTGTTTTTGTTGCTTGCGTTTATGCGGGGAATCTTCTATTTGCCAAACTGGAACGACGACAAACCAAGTTCTTGTGGAAAATTACCTTTGTGACTCTCTACTCGCTTTTTCTCCTCCTCGTAACCTATGTCGTTTGGTTTGTATTTTACTTTGGATTAAATGCTTAGATGCCCTGCTCATGCTGGGGCATTTTTGTTTGGGGATAAAGAAAATTCCCATGTGCCAGCTTTTGTAGTATAATAGTAAGCAGACAAAAAGATAGGAATGTGTTATGAAAGTATTAGCTTTTGATACGTCCAGCAAGGCTCTTTCTCTCGCTATTTTAGAGGACAAGCAGGTTCTTGCCGAGACGACGATTAATATTAAGAAAAATCACAGTATTACCCTTATGCCTGCCATCGATTTTTTGATGGAAAGTTTAGATTGGACACCCAAGGACTTGGACCGAATCGTGGTGGCGGAAGGGCCAGGTAGCTACACAGGTTTGCGAATTGCGGTAGCAACTGCCAAAACCTTAGCTCACACTCTGAACATCGAGTTGGTTGGTATGTCTAGCCTCTTGGCTCTGGTGCCCTACCAACAAGAAGGCTTGTTCGTCCCTTTGATGGATGCTCGTCGCAACAATGTTTATGCAGGATTTTATGAAAATGCTAAACCTGTCATGCCAGAAGCACACCTGCCCTTTGAGCGAGTGATTGAGCTAATCAAGGGTGCTAGTCAGGTAACCTTTGTCGGAGAAGTTGCCCCCTTTGTGGAGCAGATTCAAGAACACTTGCCAAGGACTAATTTCAAAGAAACCTTGCCAAATGCAGCTAATCTAGCTCTCTGGGCCTGGGACAAGGAAGCAGACTCCTTGCATGATTTTGTGCCGAACTACCTCAAGCGTGTCGAGGCTGAGGAAAACTGGCTCAAGAATCACACCGAATCTGGCGAGTCTTACATTAAACGCCTATGATAGAAATCAAACGAATCCAACAACAGCCTGACCTAGCTCAAGCCATCTACGCTGTTATGGCAGCTGTTTACCCAGTCAGTCCTTGGACGATGGAACAAATCCAAGCAGACCTGGCTCAAGACCAGACTTGGTATGCTCTGGCTTATGATGGGGAAGAAGTGATTGGATTTCTAGCTATGCAGGAAAATATCTTTGAGGCAGAAGTCTTGCAAATCGCTGTTAAAGGAGACTATCAGGGTCAGGGAATTGCGTCAGCCTTGTTTGCTCAATTGCCGACAGATAAGGAGATTTTCCTCGAAGTTAGAAGGTCAAATCATCGAGCACAAGCATTTTACAAGAAAGAAAAGATGGCAGTCATCGCTGAGCGAAAGGCCTATTACCATGATCCAGTCGAGGACGCCATTATCATGAAGAGAGAAATAGATGAAGGATAGATATATTTTAGCATTTGAGACATCCTGTGATGAGACCAGTGTTGCCGTCTTGAAAAACGATGATGAGCTCTTGTCCAATGTCATTGCTAGTCAAATTGAGAGTCACAAACGTTTTGGGGGCGTAGTGCCTGAAGTAGCCAGTCGTCACCATGTCGAGGTCATTACAGCCTGTATCGAGGAGGCGTTGACAGAAGCAGGGATTACCGAAGAGGAAGTGACAGCTGTGGCTGTTACCTATGGACCGGGCTTGGTCGGAGCCTTACTAGTCGGTTTGTCAGCTGCTAAGGCCTTTGCTTGGGCTCATGGACTTCCGCTAATTCCCGTTAACCACATGGCTGGTCACCTCATGGCCGCTCAGAGTGTGGAGCCTTTGGAGTTTCCCTTGCTAGCCCTCTTGGTTAGCGGTGGGCACACAGAGTTGGTTTATGTTTCGGAGGCTGGTGACTACAAGATTGTTGGGGAAACGCGAGATGACGCGGTTGGTGAGGCCTATGATAAGGT
>DXLD01000103.1:0-5625 GCA_019414935.1 Streptococcus sp. | reverse complement strand
ATGTTTCCCGTATTGAACGTCATGTCCTGCCAAGATGATTCTCCTTTGTAAATAAGTTCCAAGCCTTGTCAATCAGGCTTTTCTAATCGTCATATGGTTTTAAAAACCCCTATCACCGTGTCCTCTTGATAAATTTTCAGAATCTTTAAGTCTTTGTTACAAACACGCAAAATCCTGAAAAAAAGCACAAAAAGAGCAGCTAAATCTGACTTTTTCAGAAGATTTAACTGCTGTGAGCCTTGTCTGGACAATATTTCAGACAAAACCTACGACAAATGATTATTCATATTATACCCTATTTAGCTAGATTTTTCAAGGGGATTGATGAATTTTTGACAAAATCTTTTCCTATAAAAAATTAAATTCAACTATTGATTTACGAAGTCCATTTTCAGCCCAATTATCTACGAAGAATATAGTAAATTACAGTTATCCTATTTTATCTTATCCTGTTTTTCTTGACTTTACTTGCTTGTTCTTTTAATATATATAAATATATAAGGAGGTTTGTTATGGATATTTTGCTTTCTGAAACAGAACAAAATCTGCTAGTGTTACTGAAAGAACTAACCAAACACCAGGATTGGATAGAAATTCCAGTCTTGGCTGAGAAGCTGAATTTTTCAATCGAAGAATTGCAAGATCGGCTTTTTAAACTTGAGCAATTGTTTCCGAACCTCCTTATTCGCTCAACAAAAGAAGGTATTCAGTTGCAGTTTGAAGTCCGAAACTCCTTAGATCCTAGAATTGCTATCTTTGAACAATCTGCAACCTACTCTTTTTTGAACTGTCTATTTTTCAAAGAGGAACAATCACTTGACCAAATATGTCAGGAACTTATGATTAGTTGCGAACGAGTTCAGAAAATCATCCAACATTTAAATACTAAACTCCCGCAACACTATGACATCAGCATACAACATTCCCCTTTGAACATGATGGGGGCAGAAGAGGACATTCGCTCCTTTTATCTGGACTACTTTAGCCAAAGTTACAGCTTTCTTGATTGGCCCTTCCCTTCTATTTCCGAAGAGTATTTGACTGATTTGATTCAGTTATTTTTGAAGGCCCAACAAGTTTCACTCAACCTCAGCAATCTACGACAAATCAAATATACCCTAGCTATCAATCTGGAGCGCTTTAAGAGGAAATACTTTATTGAAAATCCTACTCCCCTTTTAACCAGCCACTACAGCTCTCTCATGCAAATTCCGCAGTTTGAACAAGATATCAAAAAGCTGGCTAAAAAACTCCATTTTGAACCTACAAAGGAAACAATGGAACAGCTATTTTCAACACCAGCAAAGTCGCCTCAAATCACAAATAAACCTTGTAATGAAGCGATAGGAGACATTCATCAGATTCAAAAATCCTATCGTTTATTGAGTCAAATTTTAGAAGAATTGGCTAAAGAATTTCACCTACAAATTGCAAATCGAGAAGAATTGATTTGGCTCCTCCACTACACTGCCCAAGCTGATTTTCTACACCCACTTAGCAACAAGTCTCTTGAAAAACAGAAGGCTCTACTTTTAACTAATTATCAAAAAGAATTTCCAAAACTATTTGAAGTAAGTCAAAGTAAATTTCAGGCTTATTTAGCTGAACTTGGTCTAGAGAATCACCCAAGTAAGCTACAAGAACTTGTCTACACCTTTTCGATTCAAGGACAGCGAATTTTAGTCCAACTGCTTCAAAAACTTCCCAAAATACGAGTTTTAGTCATTAGTCATTTGGATAGCCATCACGCACAAAACCTCATCGACACCCTTGCTCACTACGGTAACAACCTCTATCTCTTTGATTCTTTGGAAGAATCTACTATTTCTTTCTCAATTCTCAATCAAATCCCTCACGATATTGTGATCACCACCTTTCCTGTCACTAACTCTCCTAAACCAGTTATCTACAATCGTAACTTCTCTTCTTCAGAATTATTTCATCACCTCCACCTGCTGGCTTCTCAAATTCATAAAGAAAGACTGGCTGAATCGTAACAAAATTTGTTACGATTTTTTCTTTTAGTTTAATTTTAAGAAAACGCTTGCATATCGTTTTACTAAGTGCTATACTGATAAAGAAATTTATTGATTGGAGAATGATTATGAGAAAAACACCATCTCACACTGAGAAAAAAATGGTCTACAGCATCCGTTCCCTCAAAAATGGAACTGGTTCTGTCCTTATTGGAGCAAGCTTTGTTCTGCTTGCCATGGCTACACCAACTATCTCAGCCAACGAAAATACTACAAGCAATAAGGTAACTAGTAACGAAACCACTACTGCCCTTACTCAACCTCTTACTGATACAACAGCTAGTGCTGGTAAGCAAGAAAGCGATATTTCTTCACCTGAAAATGCAAACGCTTCCCTAGAGAAAAAAGAAGAAAAACAACCTGCAACAGAGGCAACTATTACTGCCGCAACTCCATCCGATTCAGCACCACAAACCGGGCAAGATCGTTCTAGTGAGCCAACTACTTCTACGAGTCCAGTAACGACTGAAACTAAGACAGAAGAGCCAATCGAAGACAACTACTTCCGCATCCATGTCAAAAAACTCCCTGAAGAAAACAAGGATGCTCAAGGACTATGGACTTGGGACGATGTTGAAAAACCTTCTGAAAATTGGCCGAACGGAGCCTTGTCCTTCAAGGATGCCAAAAAAGATGACTATGGCTACTACCTAGATGTCAAATTAAAGGGAGAACAAGCCAAGAAAATTAGCTTCCTCATCAATAATACAGCTGGGAAAAATCTAACCGGCGATAAATCAGTAGAAAAACTGGCACCAAAGATGAATGAGGCTTGGTTGGACCAAGATAACAAGGTTTTCTCTTACGAGCCACAACCTGCAGGAACTATTCGCGTCAACTACTACCGCACAGATGGCAACTATGACAAGAAGTCTCTCTGGTACTGGGGAGATGTGAAAGAGCCAAGTAGTGGTGAATGGCCTAATGGAACAGACTTTACGGCTACAGGCAAATATGGTCGCTATATCGATATTCCACTCAAAGATGCAGCTAAAGACCTTGGATTTTTATTACTAGACAGAAACAAACAAGGAGACGATGTGAAAATCCGTAAAGAAGATTATAAGTTCACAGATTTAAAAAATCATAGCCAAATTTTCCTCAAAGACGATGATGAAACCATCTACACCAACCCCTACTATGTGCACGATATCCGCATGACAGGAGCCCAACACGTAGGTACTTCTAGCATTGAGAGTAGTTTTTCAACACTTGTCGGTGCTAAAAAAGAGGATATCCTCAAACACTCCAACATCACTAATCACCTAGGAAACAAAGTAGCTATTACTGATGTTGCAATAGATGAAGCTGGTAAGAAAGTGACCTACAGCGGAGATTTCTCGGACACAAAACATCCATATACTGTTAGCTACAATTCCGACCAATTCACTACCAAAACAAGCTGGCGACTTAAAGATGAGACATACAGTTATGATGGCAAACTTGGAGCTGACCTAAAAGAAGAAGGAAAACAGGTTGATTTAACCCTTTGGTCACCAAGTGCTGACAAGGTTTCTGTCGTTGTCTACGACAAGAATGACCCTGAAAAAGTGGTTGGAACTGTCGCTCTTGAAAAAGGGGAAAGAGGAACTTGGAAACAAACTCTAGATAGCACAAACAAACTAGGAATCACAAATTTCACTGGATATTATTATCAATACCAAATCGAGCGTCAAGGTAAAACTGTTCTTGCACTCGATCCTTACGCTAAATCCCTCGCTGCTTGGAATAGTGATGATGCCAAGATCGACGATGCCCATAAAGTAGCTAAAGCTGCCTTTGTAGATCCAGCTAAACTCGGACCTCAAGACTTGACTTATGGTAAGATTCACAATTTCAAGACTCGTGAAGACGCCGTTATCTACGAAGCTCATGTGCGTGACTTCACCTCAGATCCTGCCATTGCAAAAGACTTGACCAAACCATTTGGTACCTTTGAAGCCTTTATCGAAAAACTAGACTACCTCAAAGACTTGGGTGTAACCCACATCCAGCTCCTTCCAGTCTTGTCTTACTACTTTGTCAATGAATTGAAAAATCATGAACGCTTGTCTGACTATGCCTCAAGCAACAGCAATTATAACTGGGGATATGACCCTCAAAACTACTTCTCATTGACTGGTATGTACTCAAGCGATCCTAAGAATCCAGAAAAACGAATTGCAGAATTTAAAAACCTCATCAACGAAATCCACAAACGTGGCATGGGAGCTATCCTGGACGTAGTGTATAACCATACAGCCAAAGTCGATATCTTTGAAGACCTAGAGCCAAACTACTACCACTTTATGGATGCTGATGGTACACCTCGCACTAGCTTTGGTGGTGGACGCTTGGGGACAACCCACCATATGACCAAACGACTCCTAGTTGACTCTATCAAATATCTAGTTGATACCTACAAAGTGGATGGATTCCGCTTCGATATGATGGGAGACCACGATGCGGCTTCAATCGAAGAAGCCTACAAGGCAGCACGCGCCCTCAATCCTAACCTAATCATGCTGGGTGAAGGTTGGAGAACCTATGCTGGTGATGAAAATATGCCTACTAAAGCTGCTGACCAAGATTGGATGAAACATACCGATACTGTCGCTGTCTTTTCAGATGACATCCGTAACAACCTCAAGTCTGGTTATCCAAACGAAGGTCAACCTGCCTTTATCACAGGTGGCAAACGAGATATCAACACTATCTTCAAAAATCTGATTGCACAACCAACCAACTTTGAAGCAGACAGTCCTGGAGATGTCATCCAATACATCGCAGCCCATGATAACTTAACACTCTTTGACATCATTGCCCAGTCTATTAAAAAAGACCCAAGCAAGGCTGAAAACTATGCTGAAATCCACCGTCGTTTGCGACTTGGAAATCTCATGGTCTTGACAGCTCAAGGAACTCCGTTTATCCACTCTGGTCAGGAATATGGACGTACCAAACAATTCCGTGACCCAGCCTACAAGACTCCAGTAGCAGAGGACAAACAACCAAACAAATCTCACTTGTTGCGTGATAAGGACGGCAATCCGTTTGACTATCCTTACTTCATCCATGACTCTTACGATTCGAGTGATGCTATTAACAAGTTTGACTGGACTAAGGCTACAGATGGAAAAGCATATCCTGAAAATGTCAAGAGCCGTGACTATATGAAAGGTTTGATTGCCCTTCGTCAATCTACAGATGCCTTCCGACTTAAGAGTCTTCAAGATATCAAAGACCGTGTCCACCTCATCACTGTTCCAGGCCAAAATGGTGTAGAAAAAGAGGATGTAGTAATTGGCTACCAAATTACTGCTCCAAACGGTGATATCTACGCAGTCTTTGTCAATGCGGATGAAAAAGCTCGTGAATTTAACTTGGGAACTGCCTTTGCCCACCTCAGAAATGCTGAAGTTTTGGCAGATGAAAACCAAGCAGGACCAGTAGGAATTGCCAACCCGAAAGGACTTGAGTGGACTGAAAAAGGCTTGAAATTAAATGCCCTTACAGCTACTGTTCTTCGAGTCTCTCAAGGTGGTGCCATCGTTGCCCCAGCTGTGGAAGAAAAACCAGAATTTGACCTTTCTAGCTTAAAACAAGAACA
>DXLD01000102.1:0-5634 GCA_019414935.1 Streptococcus sp. | reverse complement strand
CCCAACTCCAGCGCAACCTGTGGAAGACCAACCAGCAGCGCCAGGAGCAACAGAACAACCAACTCCATCGCAACCAGCGGAAAACCAACCAGCAGGTTCAGGCACAACAGAAGACACTCCAGCGGATTCAAATAATCAGAACAATCCAACTGAACCAAAAGATGATGTTGAAAAAGGTCTAGAGGAAAATGACTCCGAGTTAGAGTCACGTAAAAATATTAAATTAGAAGAAATTGAGTCGAGTAGTCTATCATCTAGTGAAAAAGAAGCTGCTAAATTAAATGTAGAAGAATATACAAAAAAAGCTAAAGAAGCAATGAAACAAGCAAAAACTACGGAAGATCAAGCGGCTGTAGTGGACAATTATTCAGATGACTTAGCTAAGATTAATACTCCTGGAGTTGACCAAGGTAAACCAGATTACACAAATTCAGGATTATCTGGAAACGGACCAGCAGGAACACATATTGGAGATAACAATGTTATTGGGCATGGAAATAGTACACCAGAAAATACAGCTTTTAGAAATGCACCAGTGTATCAACCACGTGTAACACGTCGTGCAAGAAGTGTAGATGAACCTCAAAATAAAGTTTCTATTTATTATAATTTTGATGGTATGAAAGATATTCCTGGATTCTTTGATGATTTAGGTGGTAAAAATGAAGTTGACATACCAAAAGATGTCTCTGGTGATGCTTTGAAATCTATTTTAAAAGCAAGAATAGATAAGAAGAAAGCAGAACTTGAAAGAAAAGGATACAAGATTGCTGATGAATATTTTGTAGGTATTGATCAAGCAGACGCAACTCATTATGACTACGTAGTAACTTTCACTAAAGAGAAAACAGGAACTACAGGTTTCAGAATTGCACCAGAAGTTCAAGTAAGAGCTAAAAAAGTTGTGAAAAGAGATTTATCAAATAAAACAAAACAAATAAATATCTATTATAATTTAAAAGCCCTTAAAGATATAGCTGGAGCATTAGGAGAATTAGGTGGTGAAAATATGCTTACTGTCTCCGGAGATGTATCTAAAGAAGACTTAAAACGAGCTATTGAAGAAAAAACAAAAGCTCAAATTGAGAAACTGAAAAAACAAGGCTTTACAGTTACGTCAAAAACAGACTTGGATCAAATCGTTGAGGGTGGAGATAACTATGATTATGTTATAGAATTCACAAAAGAAGCCAAAACGCAACCGGTAGGAACCACAGGTTTCAGAATGGCTCCAGCAGTTCAACCGCGCGCTAGCAGAAATCGTAGAAGTCTAGAACAGCCAGCTCCTCAAAAGGTCAAAGTCAATGTTTTTTATAACTTTGATAAAATGAAAGATATTGCAGGTTTCCTAGGAGATATCAATGGAACTTCTCTTGAAATCGCGGAGGGTTTATCAACTGAACAGGTGAAAGCAGCGGTCAAGAGCCAAGTTGATGCTAAGAAAGAAGAGTTGAGCAAACGTGGCTATACTTTCAAAGAGGACTATGTCTATCAAGCTAATGGGAAAGATTATAACTACGTTGTAACATTTTCAAAAGCAACTAAATAATTTTCATTCCATAGGGAGTGAAATGTGAGCAGAGAGAGCGATAGGCTCTCTTTGTTTTATCTAGTAGCAAGTTTCTTAAAGACAAAAGGCCAATAAGAGATTATAATAAATAGAGTAGGTATTTATTCTAAGAAAAATAAAAAAAGAGAGCAGTTAAAGTATGAAAATTTTAATTGTAGAAGATGAAGAGATGATCCGTGAGGGGATCAGTGACTATTTGACGGATTGTGGTTATGAAACCATTGAGGCGGCGGACGGACAAGAAGCCTTGGAAAAATTTTCCAACTATGAAGTAGCCTTGGTTTTACTGGATATCCAGATGCCCAAGCTCAATGGTCTAGAAGTCCTATCTGAGATTCGTAAAATCAGTCAGGTTCCTGTCTTGATGCT
Source organism: Streptococcus sp. (assembly GCA_019414935.1). Classification (GTDB taxonomy): domain Bacteria; phylum Bacillota; class Bacilli; order Lactobacillales; family Streptococcaceae; genus Streptococcus. The sequence goes on along the minus strand of DXLD01000102.1, from coordinate 3,695 downwards.
GACCGCTTTTCAGGATGAGGAATACAAGATGAGTGCTTTTGCTTCTCTGGCAGATGGCTATCTGGAAAAACCTTTTTCTCTGTCCCTCTTAAAAGTGAGGGTAGACGCGATTTTCAAGCGCTATTATGATACGGGACGAATCTTCTCCTATAAGGATACCAAGGTGGACTTTGAGAGCTACAGTGCCAGCCTAGCAGGTCAAGAAGTGGCTGTTAATGCTAAAGAGTTGGAAATTTTGGACTATCTGGTGAAAAATGAAGGAAGGGCATTGACTCGATCTCAGATAATCGATGCCGTATGGAAAGCGACAGATGAGGTTCCCTTTGACCGTGTCATTGATGTTTATATCAAGGAACTGCGGAAAAAGCTAGACTTGGATTGCATCCTCACTGTGCGCAATGTTGGTTATAAATTGGAGCGAAAATGAAACGAACAGGTTTATTTACAAAGATATTTATCTATACCTTCTCGATATTTAGTGTTCTGGTTATCTGCCTTCATTTGGCTATTTATTTTCTTTTTCCTTCGACTTATCTGAGTCATCGTCAGGAAACCATTGGTCAGAAAGCGACAGCCATTGCCCAGTCCCTAGAAGGTAAGGATAGGCAGAATATCGAGCAAGTCTTAGACTTGTATTCTCAGACTAGTGATATCAAGGGGACCGTCAAGGGCGAGATGACCGAGGACAAGTTAGAAGTAAAGGACAGCCTTCCTCTGGATACAGATCGCCAGACAACCTCTCTTTTTATCGAGGAGCGCGAGGTGAAAACGCAGGACGGTGGTACCATGACTTTCCAGTTTCTAGCTTCCATGGATTTGCAAAAGGAAGCAGAGCAGATCAGTCTTCAGTTTCTTCCCTATACCCTGCTGGCATCCTTTCTGATTTCTCTTTTGGTTGCCTATATTTATGCACGGACTATTGCTGCCCCGATTTTGGAAATCAAGCGAGTAACTCGTAGAATGATGGAACTGGATGCCCAAGTGCGATTGCACGTGGATTCTAGGGATGAGATTGGTGATCTCAAGGAACAAATCAATAGCCTCTACCAGCATCTTTTGACTGTCATTGCGGACTTGCATGACAAGAATGAAGCTATTCTCCAGCTGGAAAAGATGAAGGTCGAATTCCTACGAGGGGCTTCCCATGAACTGAAAACACCCTTAGCTAGTTTGAAAATCCTGATTGAAAACATGAAAGAAAATATCGGTCGTTATAAGGATAGAGACCGCTATCTGGGAGTAGCCTTAGGAATTGTGGATGAGCTCAATCACCACGTTCTCCAGATACTTTCTCTCTCTTCTGTGCAGGAATTGCGAGATGATAGGGAAATAATAGATCTCCTCCAGATGACGCAAAGTCTAGTTCAAGATTATTCTTTGCTAGCAAAGGAGAGAGAACTTCAGATTGACAATAGTTTGAACCACCAGCAGGCTTATCTAAATCCATCTGTGATGAAATTAATCCTGTCTAATCTCATCAGCAATGCTATCAAGCACTCCATTCCAGGCGGCTTGGTCCGCATCGGAGAGAGAGAAGGGGAACTTTTTATCGAGAATAGCTGTAGTCCTGAAGAACAAGAAAAACTGGCTCAGTCTTTTTCTGATAATGCTAGTCGCAAGGCCAAGGGTTCTGGGATGGGGCTCTTTGTGGTCAAGAGTCTATTGGAACATGAAAAATTACCTTATCGTTTTGAGATGAAGGAGAATCGTTTGACCTTCTTCATAGCTTTTCCAAGAATCGCCTAAGACTAGGGAGAGAAAGGGTTTACATAGATGAAGCTAGAAGAAATTCAATCGAAACTGCGGGAAAAACTAGATTTTTTTGTCAAAAAGTGATAAAATGAACAATGTAAATGGGATGACCCATAAAAATATACAGGAGGCCTGATAAAATGGCAATCGTTTCAGCAGAAAAATTTGTCCAAGCAGCTCGTGACAACGGTTATGCAGTTGGTGGATTTAACACAAACAACCTTGAGTGGACTCAAGCTATCTTGCGTGCAGCAGAAGCTAAAAAAGCTCCAGTTTTGATCCAAACTTCAATGGGTGCTGCTAAATACATGGGTGGTTACAAAGTTGCTCGCAACTTGATCGCTAACCTTGTTGAATCAATGGGTATCACTGTACCAGTAGCTATCCACCTTGACCACGGTCACTACGAAGATGCACTTGAGTGTATCCGAGTTGGTTATACTTCAGTTATGTTTGATGGTTCACACCTTCCAGTTGAAGAAAACCTTGAAAAAGCTCGTAAAGTTGTAGAATTTGCTCATGCAAATGGTGTATCAGTGGAAGCTGAAGTTGGTACTATCGGTGGTGAAGAAGACGGAATCATCGGTGATGGTGAATTGGCTCCAATCGAAGACGCTAAAGCAATGGTTGAAACTGGTATCGACTTCTTGGCAGCTGGTATCGGTAACATCCACGGTCCTTACCCAGAAAACTGGAAAGGTCTTCACCTTGATCACTTGCAAAAATTGACTGAAGCTGTTCCAGGATTCCCAATCGTATTGCACGGTGGATCAGGTATTCCTGATGAGCAAATCCAAGCAGCTATCAAACTTGGTGTTGCGAAAGTTAACGTTAACACTGAATGCCAAATCGCATTCGCTAACGCAACTCGTAAATTTGCTCGTGACTACGAAGCAAACGAAGCAGAATACGACAAGAAAAAACTCTTCGACCCACGTAAATTCTTGGCTGACGGTGTAAAAGCTATCCAAGCATCAGTTGAAGAACGTATCGACGTATTCGGTTCAGAAGGTAAAGCTTAATCTAGCTGAATAATACAGAAAGAACCTGCCCATTGGGTGGGTTTTTTGGTGTTTTAAGGAGACTATTAAGCCAGAATTTTGGACTAATACTCTTCGAAAATCTCTTCAAACCACGTCAGATTTATCTGCAACCTCAAAGCTGTGCTTTGAGCTACCTGCATCTAGCTTCCTAGTTTGCTCTTTGATTTTCATTGAGTATAAAAATAGCACTTTAAGAGAAAAATTTCAATTTCATAAACTTTAAGCAAACGCTTGCATTCTAGTTTTTATTGGATTATAATAGGTTGGTATAAAGCCTTCTGTAGCAATAAAATGTAGAAGTTTTAGAAAGTAAGTATTTAGAATACTTGTGTTTGAAAATACGATTTTCTATTACTTACCATAGGGAGAATTTATGGCAATGATAGAAGTGGAACATCTTCAGAAAAATTTTGTGAAGACTGTTAAGGAACCGGGATTGAAGGGGGCTTTGCGTTCCTTTATTCATCCTGAAAAGCAGACCTTTGAAGCGGTCAAGGATTTGACCTTTGAGGTACCAAAGGGACAGATTCTAGGCTTTATCGGGGCAAATGGTGCTGGGAAGTCGACAACCATCAAAATGTTGACAGGGATTTTGAAACCGACATCTGGTTTTTGTCGGATTAACGGCAAAATTCCGCAAGACAATCGCCAAGATTATGTCAAGGATATTGGGGTTGTTTTTGGACAACGGACCCAGCTATGGTGGGATTTGGCTCTGCAAGAGACCTACACGGTCTTGAAAGAGATTTACGATGTGCCAGATTCGCTCTTTCATAAGCGCATGGATTTTTTGAATGAAGTCTTGGATTTGAAGGACTTTATCAAGGATCCCGTGCGGACTCTTTCACTAGGTCAACGGATGCGGGCGGATATTGCGGCTTCCTTGCTTCACAATCCCAA
>DXLD01000101.1:0-5646 GCA_019414935.1 Streptococcus sp. | reverse complement strand
GACCATAGGCATGCTCTAAAGCAAAGTAACCCATAAGCTGGTAACCCCAACTCAAACCTAGTGGGTGAGACATCAGGGGCATAAACTCAATGTGAGTATAATTCATCTCAACCAAGTAAGGAATGAGTTCATCTTTCAATTGAGCAAAACTATAGGGTCTGCCATCCGGATTTCTCTTCCAAGAGCCAGCATGAGCCTCGTAAATATTGATAGGACGCTCTTCAAAGCTCAAGCGTTTTCTACGAGCTAACCAAAGTCCATCCTTCCATTTTTTCTCTGGGATTTCTGTTAAAATAGCCCCAGTACCAGGTCGTGCCTCATACCGAACAGCCAAAGGATCAATCTTCATAAGTTGATGACCATTTGTACGTGTGATATGATACTTGTAAATTTGGCCTTCTTGAGCAAGGCTGGTAAAGACTTCCCAGACTCCAAATTCATTCCGTTCCATAGGAATTTGATTTTCAACCCAATTGGTGAAATCCCCTACCAAGTGAACAACCTGAGCATTGGGTGCCCACACACGAAAAGTATAGCCATACTCTCCATTTTTTTCTTCCCTATGTGCTCCCAGATAGTGCTGGAGGTGAAAATTTTCACCTGTCACAAAGGTTTCTAAAGCTTTTTTCTTATCCATACACCCTCCTATTTCTGTAAGCGTTTTCTATAGATTTATTATACTACCTTTTTAGGGAAGATTCAAGTAAATTACGGAATTTGCAAAAAAATCTTTTGAAAGTCTTCAACAAATTCACTGATATGTTCACTTGTAAATCAAGAAATTTTCAGAAACGCTTTGAAAACGAATTGTTTTTTTATAATACTATCATAAAGTTCGTTATTTAGCTAACAAAAATATAATTTTAAGTAAAAAAATAAATCAGGAAACGAATCTCCTGATTTTATTAACAGATAAAGTACCACAAATGAATTTAAATTGTAAATCTATTCTACAAAACTTTAAAGACGCTGGCACTGACGCCACCAACCATGTCTTTATCACTTAAATGCCTATTGGTCACCAATAGTTCTAAATTTCCAGCATTTTCAAACTGGAAGTCTTGCCCTTTAGCATTAAATACAACCAGTAAATGGTCTTCACCTTGAATCTCATAGACAATCAAACCACTATGTTCATTTGCTGAATGAACAAAAACATGATGGTAAATGTCATCATAAGTTGGGTAAGAAAAGGCGCTTGTTCCTGTCTTCAATCGAATCATCTGACGGATAAACTCAATACTGTCTTGACGCTCATTGATCAAGTCCCAGTTGACTTGATTCACACTGTCAGGAGCATTATAGCTATTCATAGCACGCTCTCTATCATCATGGGTCAACTCGCCATTTTCACCAGTGGCAACTAGTTTAGTACGACCAAATTCTTGACCGATTTCCATAAATGCCATCCCCTGCATAAGTAGATTCATGGCTGTTGCAGTTTCGACCTTGCGCATGATTTGCTCTGAGCTTTGGTCTTGATGAAGGGTTGCCAACAAATCGTGAAGATTGTAATTGTCATGGGCCTCTACATAGTTAAGGACTTGATTTGGATGTGTATAGGTACCTAATTCACGACTGCCTAGGATTGCTTTGGCTAGAATTGGCTCTGTCGCAGCACCACTAACAAAACCTGATTTAATTGCACCATAAACTTCTCCACCTTTGACAGCATCACGCTGATTGTCATTGAAGAAGCCAATATTTGGCATCTGGTACGCATTGTCTTTCTTAGCCTTATCATAAGGGGCAAGACCTGTTCCCATATCCCAACCTTCTCCATAGAGGATAATGTTAGGGTCAATTTCATCCAAACTCTGACGAATCATCTGCATGGTCTTGACATCATGAATCCCCATCAAGTCAAAACGGAAGCCGTCAATATTGTATTCCTGCACCCAGTATAGGAGGGAATCAATCATATACTTGCGGAACATTTCGTGTTCACTGGCTGTTTCATTTCCGACACCCGTTCCATTTTGGAAGGTACCATCTGGATTCATACGATAATAGTAATCAGGGACAGTTGTTTGGAAAGGTGCATCAACAACTGAGAAGGTATGGTTATATACCACATCCATAATGACACCAATACCCGCATCATGATAGGCTTGAACCATAGTCTTCAAATCACGAATGACCTGTGCTGGATCCTCTGGATTAGTTGAAAGGCTCGTTTCTGGTGCGTTATAGTTTTGTGGGTCATAACCCCAGTTGTAGGTTACATTCCCATCTGCATCATACTCTTTATGACGATCTGCAATTGGTTGTAATTGAACATAATTGTAGCCCAGCTTCTTGATGTAATCAAAAGCAGTTGACTGACCGTACTGGTTAACCGTTCCAGTCTGGGCAGCACCCAAGAAAGTTCCTCTAAGATGTTCATCTACACCTGAGGTCGGAGATTTGGTCAAATCACGAATGTGCATTTCACAAATAACTGCCTTACATGGATTAGCCAAGCGCCAAGTAGCCTCAGAACCATGCTTGACCTCAAAGTTTTCAACTTGCTTTTCTTCATGACTCAGAATAGCTGAACGTTTGCCATCGGGACTGGTCGCAATTGTGTAAGGGTCGCGTGTCAGTGTTTGGTGATGAGGGAATTGGACTTGATACTGATAAGCCTTACCAGTCAAATCTTCCTCAACATCCAAACTCCAGACACCGATTGTATTATCCTTATGATTGTAGGAGTAGCTATTGCCTCTTTCCATATCAAAAGTTTTCCAAACAGGAGCATCGTTAGTAGCTGATTCATAAACGACAACCTGCACTTCTGTCGCTGTTGGAGCCCAAAGAGCAAAATGAGCCTGATTATCCTCTACACGGCACCCCAATTCACCTTGGTAGCCCCAATGGTGGTCGAAACTAGCACTATTAATGGCCTTATCAAAGGCAAAAGGATTTTGATTTTTATAGAAAGGACTTGCAATAGCAGGATTTTCAGAGTAATAAATTCTGTCATCTCCTTCCAAAATCCAAACCTCTGTTAAAAGAGGATAGTGATTGAAACGGATAGCATATTCTTTACTGGTTTGGCCTGTATGAACCACAAAATTCAAGCTTTCTAGGGCATGAACACTGGGATGTTCAAAACTAAATAAGGCACCAAAATAATCTTCTTTGTAGGTCAGCAAATCGATTCGCTGGTCTTGACTTTTTACAAAAGAGCAAGTGTCGTATTCACCATTCTTGCGATGGTAATGAATGCGCATAGGGTAGTTATACATTTTTTATTTTTCCTTTTTACTTCTTAATTTGTTTCTATTTGACTAATAAATTCTAGACCGATTTTGTCCCGATTAACAAACATAATCATATTATCAAAACTCTGTTTTTAAACGATCATTACAGACTTTCTAGCCAAGCTTCATCTCGAACCTCGATACCAAGTTCTTGTGCTTTTTGCAGTTTACTTCCAGCATCTGTACCTGCAACGACGAGATTGGTCTTTTTAGAAACACTGCCTGTTACCTTGGCACCCAGACTTTCGAGTTTGCTTTTAGCTTCTGAGCGCTTGAGACGTTCCAATTTCCCAGTCAATACAACGGTCAAACCTGACAAGGCTGCATCTGCTACTACAGTCTGACCTTTATAGGTCAAATTGACCCCAGCTTCTTTTAATTCTCTTAGAAGAATTTCAGAGCCTTCTGTAGCAAAGTAAGTCTGAAGACTCTTGGCAATCACACCACCCAGACTTTCAATACTAGCCACTTCCTCTGGATCTGCCTGAGCCAGATTTTCAATTGAATGGAAATGTTGAAGTAACAGCTGACTGGCCTTGCTTCCGACATGGCGAATTCCCAAACCAAATAAGAGCTTCTCGGCAGAATTTTCCTTTGATGCTTGAATGGCTTGATAGAGTTTAGAAGCAGACTTTTCCTTAACACCCTCTAAAAGGAGGAAATCCTCTTCTTGTAATCGGTAAATATCCGCCACATCCTTGACTAAATTGGCAGCGAAAAGTTTCTCAACAATAGATGGACCAAGGCCTGTAATATTCATAGCATCACGAGAAGCAAAGTGAATCAAACCTTCCATGATTTGAGCAAGGCAACGCGGATTGATACAACGGAGGGCCACTTCATCTTCAAAGTGCAACAAGTCAGAATCACAACTTGGGCAGTTTGTAGGGATATCTAGTTTCTCTTCAGAAACCCGTTTGGACTCTACCACACGCAAGACGGCAGGGATGATATCTCCAGCCTTATAAACGATAACCGTATCATCTTTTCGGATATCTTTTTCAGCAATATAATCTACATTGTGCAAAGTCGCACGGCTAACAGTTGTTCCAGCAAGCTGAACGGGAGTCAGATTGGCAGTTGGGGTCACAACACCAGTACGGCCAACTGTCCAGTCAACGGACAAGAGTTGGGCTTCTTTTTCTTCAGCAGGAAACTTGTAGGCTACTGCCCACTTTGGAGCCTTAACAGTAAAGCCAAGTTCTTCTTGACCTGCTAGGTCGTTGACCTTGATCACCACCCCATCGATATCATAAGGCAGATTGTCCCTTTCCTCTCCTACTTCTTGGATAAAATTCCAGATTTCATCTATGTTTTCAGCCAAGATTCGCTTAGGATTAACCACAAAACCGAGCTGTTCTAGGTGCTTCAAAACCTTTTCTTGGCTGTCACGAGTTGAAGGGCTGACTTCTTGATAGAGAAATGTGGCAAGATTGCGCTTGGCAACTACTGCTGTATCCAACTGACGCAGTGTTCCTGCCGCTGCATTACGAGGATTAGCAAATTCAGGCTCTCCATTTTCTTGACGAGCTTGGTTGACCTGGTCAAAAGAAGCCCGTGGCATATAACATTCCCCACGAACCGTGATATCTAGTTCTTCTGGCAAAGTCAAAGGAATGTCCTTAACACGCTTGAGGTTTTCTGTGATATTTTCCCCAATAGAACCATCTCCACGTGTTGCCCCAGCAACTAAAATCCCCTTTTCATAAGTCAGCGAGATAGACAAACCATCGATTTTCAGCTCACAAATATAGGTTGGATGAGCCACTTCCTTACGAACACGCGCATCAAAAGCTTCAAGCTCCTCACGTGAAAAAGCATCCTGCAAACTATAAAGAGGATACTGATGACTGTATTTTTCAAAACCATCTAAAACCTTACCACCAACACGATGGGTCGGACTGTCTGCTAACACTTGATCTGGATAGGCAGTTTCTAACTCAACCAACTCTCGGTAAAGGCGATCATACTCACTGTCAGAAACCGACGGATTATCGCTGGTATAGTACTCAGTCGCATAGCGATTGAGCAAGGCGACTAACTCATTCATTCTTTTATTCATAAAACCATTTTACCACAAAGTAAGCCCTCCTCACAAACGAGAAGGGCGGAAAAAACACTCAGATTGGAATTATTTTTGAAGTCCAAGCAAACTTATGTCTCTTTTTCAAAATGAATCCGAACATAGCCTAGAGCTAAGAAAGATAAGGCGACAACTCCAAGTCCAATAATTAAGAAAGAATAAAGATGAACACTTGGAAGCCAGGTCATTAAACCTGTTGCAATAGGCATAAATAGTATAGCTAAGGTATAAATCGAACTGAGAACTCTACCAAGATATTCACCTTCAACCTTGGTTTGTACTTGAGTAAAAAAGTGAATATTAAAAATCGTCATAAAG
>DXLD01000100.1:0-5714 GCA_019414935.1 Streptococcus sp. | reverse complement strand
CGTGGTGGCAAGATTGCCAAGCCCATGACCTCAATCAAGCCGATATTTTCCTTCTTGATATGTTGGACATCCCTGTGGGGATGATAGATGCCATCAGGATGTTCTGCAGAAGTCTGATTATCTCGCAAGACCAAGTCCAACTCAAACTGACCATCGCATTTGCGGGCAATTGGGGTGATGGTGTGATGTGGTGTCCCGTCTGTCTCTGCTAAAATTTGCACTTCAAAATCTGAATACTGGCGCCATTCCTGCAAAATCTTATCAGCTAAGTTGATCAAATCTTCTTTGGAATCCGAAGTCAAACGTAGGACAGACATAGGCCACTTGACAATCCCAGCCTTGACCTGCTCAAAACCAGTAAAAGTGAAAGTCTTTTGCAAGGAAGCCAATTCCATAGGGAAAACATGTCGTCCCCCCTGATAGTGGTCATGGGTTAGAATAGAGCCCCCCACAATCGGTAGATCGGCATTAGAGCCTGCAAAATATCCTGGAAACTGCTCTACGATAGTCAGCAGACGTTCAAAACTCTGACGACTAATGGCCATAGGACGATGCTGACCATCTAAGAAAATACAGTGCTCATTAAAGTAAGCATAGGGCGAATACTGGAAGCCCCACTCCTGACCAGCCATTTCAAAACGAATAATACGGTGGTTGCTGCGAGCTGGGTGGTTGACCCGACCGTGGTAGCCCTCATTCTCTAGACAAAGCTGACACTGAGGATAATTGCTGGCTTGCACCAACTTGGCTGCCGCAATCTCTTTGGGATCCTTTTCAGGCTTAGAGAGATTGATGGTAATTTCAAGTTCTCCGTAATCAGACGGAACACGATAAGCGATATTTTTAGCAATGGCCTTGAGTTTGATGTAGTCATTTTTCTGACTGAGTTGGTAAAAATCCTCTATCGCTTGCTCAGGAGAGTGGGCATAGGTTGTCCAAAAATTACGATTGACCTGACTTGGACAAGGGGTCACCAAGTCCATCAGTTCAGCACCAAGGATTTCACGCGCAGTCTGACTATCCTCAATCGTCTCTAATCGAACGGCTTCCTCAACCAACTGGTCCTTGAGGTCAATCAATTTATTCAGATTGGTCTCAACTTCCAAAACACCGTCTCCCACTCGTGCCAAGACACGATTGGTCAGGTAGATGCGATCCATTTCCTCAAATGAACTTTCAGAAATGACATATGTTACAAATTTATCTACTAAGGTCACTATAGAGCCTCCTTTTGACTAGTCAAGGACGCGAGTGCCACCTGCAACTTCAGCGATATAGAAACTTGGAGCGTATCCAACTACTTCCCTGTAGTGTTTGCCTACAGCTTCCTTAAAGGCCTCAACAGTATCTTTTTGAACCAAGGCAATGGCACAGCCACCAAAACCAGCACCTGTCATTCGAGCACCGAGAACTCCTTCTTGTGCCCAAGCTGTGTGAACAAGAGTATCCAATTCCAAGCCAGTTACTTCATAGTCATGTTCTAGAGAAACGTGTGACGCATTCATCAAGCGACCAAATGTTTCCAAATCACCTGCTTGAAGGGCTGCTTGAGCTTTAAGGGTACGTTGGTTTTCAAGCACAGCATGGCGAGCACGTTTCAAACGATTTTCGTCTTTAATTAGATAGCTGTATTGGTCAAAAGCCCATTCGTCCAATTCACCCAAGGTTTGAATGTCCAAAGCCACTTGTAGTTCTTCTACTGCTTTTTCACACTCAGCACGGCGTTCATTATATTTAGAATCCGCCAATTCACGGCGTTTATTGGTGTTCATGATAACAACGACATTGTCCTTCAAATCAAGTGGCACCAAGTCATACTCTAAGGTGTTGGTATCTAGGTAAATAGCACGTTGGTCAGCTCCCATACCGATAGCAAATTGGTCCATGATACCAGAATTTACTCCGATAAAGTTGTTTTCTGTTTGTTTACCGATTTTAACCAAATCTAAACGGTCTAATTTTAAATCAAAGAGATGCTCTGCCACTACCCCTGTCAAAAGTTCCAAGGATGCTGAAGAAGACAAACCAGCACCATTTGGGATATTCCCATAAACATAAAAATCAAAACCTTTGTCAATCACGTGCCCAGCTTCTTGCAAGAAATGAAGAACTCCTTTTGGATAGTTGGTCCAGTTGTGCTCTTTTTCAAACTTGAGGTCCGCAAGAGGCACTTCGATAATGCCCTTGTCCTCAAAGTTAGCTGAGTAGAAACGCAAAACTTGGTCGTCACGCTTGCGAGCCGCCCCATAAGTTCCCAAGGAAATAGCAGCAGGAAAAACATGTCCACCGTTATAGTCCGTGTGTTCACCAATCAAGTTGATACGACCTGGTGAAAAGAAGGTTTGGTCTGCTTCTTGACCAAAAACAGCAAAGAAGTCTTTACGAAGAGCTTCAGCAGTAAGATGTTGTGTCATATGATTTCTCCTTTTACTGTCCGTTAAGTCGTCTTAACGTGTAATCGTTTTCTTCTATTGTATCCAAGGGATTTTCCAAGGTCAATCCTTTTTACTAAAATTTTACTAAACTATCGGTAAAAGGTAGAAAAATATGATATACTAACTTAAAAGAAGGAGGATTTATGGCTACCTTAAAAGACATTGCACAGCTAGCCTCTGTCTCTATCGCGACCGTATCCCGCGTTCTCAACCGCGACCAGAGCCTATCTGTTACAGAAGAAACCAGACACCGTATTTTAACCGTTGCTGAAGAGCTGGGTTACACCAAGCACCTCAAGACAGGAGAGTCCCACAAACCCAAGCAAAAGATTGCCATTATCCAATGGGTCAGTGAACAAGGAGAGCTAGACGACCTCTACTACTACCAGATTCGCCTAGGAATAGAAAAAAGAGCCCAAGAGTTGGACTATGATATCTTGCGCTATTTCAATGACCATCCTTTTACCCTGAGCGAGGAAGTGATTGGGATTCTCTGCATCGGAAAGTTTAGCCGAGCACAGATTACTGCCTTCGAAGAATACCAAAAGCCTCTTGTCTTTCTAGACAGCGATACACTTTCCCTAGGACATACCTGCATTATCACGGATTTTTACACTGCCATGAAACAGGTTGTCGATTATTTCCTCAGCCAAGGAATGGACCGTATCGGGATTCTAACAGGGCTTGAGGAAACAACAGACCAAGAAGAAATCATTCAGGATAAGCGTCTGGAAAACTTCAGAAACTATAGTCAAACAAAAGGAATCTATCATGATGAACTGGTCTTTCAAGGAAGCTTTACTGCCCAATCTGGCTATGACTTGATGAAGGAGGCCATTCAGAGCTTAGGAGATCAACTGCCACCAGCATTTTTTGCAGCTAGCGATAGTTTAGCCATCGGTGCCCTCCGTGCCCTACAAGAAGCTGGAATCAGCCTGCCAGACCGCGTCAGCCTCATTTCCTTTAACGACACTAGTCTGACTAAGCAGGTCTATCCTCCCCTCTCCAGCATCACAGTTTATACTGAAGAAATGGGGCGAGCAGGTATGGATATTCTTAATAAGGAAGTACTCCACGGTCGCAAAATCCCTAGCCTGACTATGCTGGGAACCAGACTGACATTGAGAGAGAGTACAAGGAATGATTAAGATATTAGAATCTAGGCAAAAACTAAATTTCAAGATAAAATGAAGTAAATGTCCCCACAATAAAACGCATAGTATCAAGTTTTTTTAATGCCTGACACTATGCGCTTTTCACTTTTAAAGACTTTTCCCCAGCCTCTTTTCTAGTGTTGATGCCCATGGGGTTGCTCTAAGGCTGTTACCCTCCGCTTATGTTGCGCATGATTGCTTTGGCTGGTATCCACTTCGATTGTAATATTCTGCACACCTCTTTCTTCTAAGAGCTGACGCACTTGATTCTTTGTTTCCGTCATCTGCTCCCAATCTTCTAAACAGAGATGGATAATGGCATTATTTTCCAGACCATCCATGGACCAAATACTAAGTTGATTGACACTTTTGACATTGGTCAGAGCATCCAAATCCTTCTCCAAATCACCAGTCTCTACTCCTTCCGGCACAGCGTCCAAGAAAATCTTGAGTGTAGACCAAAAACGTGGAATGGCTTTTGTTAGAATGAAGATGGAAATGACAAGAGATAAGAGCGGATCAAGAATATACCAATCTGTAAATCGGAGGATAATCGCCATTAGAATGACAGCCAACCAACCAAGAGTATCTTCAAAAAAGTGCAGGCTGAGAATTGACTCGTTCTTTGTCTTTCCCTTGCGAACTACTAGACTAGCTAGCACATTAATACTGACTGCAATGATCCCTAGCCAGAGGATACCTTCATCATTAACGGGCTGTGGATTAAAAAGTTTAGTTATATTTTCCAAAATCACTAGGATGGATCCTGTGATAAGAATCACAGCAGTCACAAGTGCCCCTAAAAGACTAAATCGCTTGTAACCCAAGGTGTACTGCCTATCTTCTTCTCTATTTGAGATTGTTTCTAAAAAGGCCGATATGCCAATAGCTATAGCATCTCCCAAGTCATGGACAGAATCAGCAAGAACAGCACTCGAACCAAAGATGCCTCCTGCGATAAACTCAACAATAGCATAGCTTAAATTTAAGAAAAAAGCTACCCAAACAGTATATTTTGCCTTCATCTTTCTCATTCCTTTGTTATAATAGATTTATGAACACCTTGTTCATTATTATTATCTACTAAAACTCAAAGAAAGGATAGAAGCAAAATGTCAGCTTTATTCAGTTCTGAACAATTTGCCTCAAATGTCCATATGACTAATATTGACCGCCGTATCAGCAAAACAAAAAAAGCCATCTATCAAGCTTTTCTACAACTTTTGAACGAGAAGGGCTACGAATCCACTACAGTTCAGGATATCATTGATCTCGCAGATGTGGGACGATCCACCTTTTACTGTCACTATGAGAGCAAGGAACTACTTCTGGACGAGCTTTGCCGCTACCTCTTCCATCACCTCTTTGAAAGAGAGGAGTCCATTTCAACCGAGGATTATCTCGCCCACCTCTTTCTGCATTTTCAGAAAAATCAAGACCATATCACCAGTCTGCTATTTTCCAAAAATGACTACTTCCTCCGTCAACTCCATAAAGAGCTAGAACACCATGTCTATTCCCTGATGGCTAATGATTTAAAAGAAGCTCACCCTAATCTACCTACTTCTTACCTCCAACACTTAGTCGTGTCCAACTTTGTCGAGACATTGACCTGGTGGCTCAAAAAAGGACAAGACTTTACAGACCAGGAAGTTGTCCAATTTTATCTAGACCTTCTCATTCCTAAAAATTGAATAGCAAATAGAGCTCAGTTGCCTTATTTCTTGGTTACTGAGTTTTTTATCTTTTCAACAACAAAAGAGGACCCGCCGATCCTCTTTTTCATAATATAAAATCCTTGATTATCAACTCTGTCTGTTTTATCCCAAAACTTAAAACAGTACTTTCAAACATCTATTCTTAGTTAGGTAAATCCGTATTCTGCTTAGCAGCCTTGCTCCATTGATACCAACCAACTATACTGTTAATGAGATAAATCAAGTATTTCCCTTGGATTTGCAGGCTTTCTCCCCACCAGAGATAGATTGAAAAGACATTAGTTGCTGCCCAGAATATCCATTGTTCACGGTAAACAGCTGTCATGAGGATTTGGCCTACACCATTGAATGAGAACAGCGTAAGTTGGGAGACGAAGTTCGAATAGTGATGGGACAGTCTCCTAATT
>DXLD01000010.1:0-19504 GCA_019414935.1 Streptococcus sp. | reverse complement strand
ATATTTTACCTCGTACTGGGTCAAGAAAAAAATGCTATTTTTAGTCATATAGGAAGAGCTCAAAAATTTCTGGGTGTAGATACAAACGCCTTAGATATTGAACAATTACCAGATGATATTTCAAAAGATGAAATATTTATGTTTTCAGAAAGTCAGCAACAAGTAATTTTTGATTATTTGAAAAATCAAAAATTAATCAATCGCTCAAGGAATAAGAATTATTTCTATCCTGTTGTTAGACGTTCGGAATACAAAGGAATTTATTTTTCTGACCAAGAAATAAGAGAAAAAAGGATACAATTTGAAAAGGGGGCAAAAACTTTAGAAGATGCTCTAAAACTTATTTAGATTTTCATTTTGTCGAAATCACTATAATATAAACTAACCTATCATTTGAATTTCTGACAAGCTTACTAGGGCTAAAGTGAAGTCGCCAGTTTTTCTGACGGAGTGCTTTAGAGCAAATTCTGTTTGGCAGAAAATCCGGCGAGTGTTTTTTGAGTAAAAGACGAACGTTTATTTTTCTTGCGAGCAGTTTTAAAGCAAAAAAACTTTTCAGAAAATCAGGAAGGTAAAAAAGGAATTAAAGTTAAAATAAAAAAATTTAGGAGATTATAGATTGGAGGAATAGAAGATGATTATCAGACCTGCAAGCAGAAAAGATTGTCAAGCTATTTATAGCCTTTATCAAAGTGAAAAATGGCTTTCTTTTACAGAGGAAAAAGTGAGATCTCTATTTTCAACAAATCTGTCTCATTACTTGGTGCTTGAAGAGGACCAGAAAATCCTTGGCTTTGCCCGTTATATGACGGATGAAGTGCTGACGACCTTTTTAGATGAAATAATTATTGATAAATCCCACCGCAGAAAAGGACTGGGACAGCAGCTGATTGAGGAGATCCACAAAAAATATCCTTTGACACGGATTGAATTAATATCTGAAGCAGATGGATTTTATCGGGCAATAAGTTTTAAGCCTGTTGGCACAGGATTTAGAAAATCTGAATGAAAGGAGACAGCCAATGACTCTTGACAACAAACTGGGTCTGACAGATTCGCTTGAACTAGCCAAGATGGTTATGCGACGGAGGCTGCCCAAGCCTGTCTAGACTTTGTTTTTCAGCAAGCTAGCTTGTCATAAGTTTACTCTTTTACATCCTTACTCAATCAACTTTCGCAAAAAGTCATGCAAAAACTGAGCATGGAATTTGTCAAAGAATTTGAGAATGAAAAAGTTCCAGCAGACAGTCCGCTTTATAGATATGTCCTCTACAGAATCAAGAGTTTCCACTAAAAAGGCAGGTATTCCCATGAGAACTGAAACAGAAATGATGAATCTGATTTTACAAATGGCTGAAAGTTTAAAAGTCGATGCTGTTGCTTTATCGGGTTCTAGAACAAATGATCATGCTCCGAAAGATGAATTTCAAGACTATGATGTTGTTTATCTTGTTGATAATCTTGAAAACCTAATTTCAGACTTGTCTTGGCTAGATCTGTTTGGGAAACGCATTATTGATCAAGAGGTTGCTCTTGACAATCGTCGTCTATTTCTTATGCTTTTTGAAGACGGTAACCGTATCGATTTAACTCTCTGCCCCAAAGAACACATTCAAGAGTGGGTGGATAGTGAGGCTGAATTCACTGTTTTAGAAGATCCAGAACATCTATTTGAACCCTATTCTCAAAATCTAGAGCGTTACTGGACAAGCCCAGCTACTGAAACGGATTTTGAAAAATCCTGTAATGAATTTTGGTGGGTGTCTGCCTATGTAGTCAAGGGTATTTGCCGCAAACAAGTCATCTATGCGACCGACCATCTCTACAGTATTTGTCAACAAGAACTCCTGAAAGTCTTATCTTGGCAAGTCGCAAGTGATAGGGGGAAAGTCGATATTGGCAAGAACTACAAGTACCTCTTTAACTATTTGCCTGCTGAGAAAGAGCATGAATTCTCAAGTCTACTTGATTTCTCAAATAGTGACAAAATCACTCAGTCTTTGTTTGATACGATGCAACTTTTTCATCAAGAAGCTCAAACCCTTGCTCATAAGATGGGCTTTGACCACAGGAAGGACGTGGCTGAGAAGATGATTCAGTATGCTGAGGAGAGAGTGAAGAAGTTTGGGAATAACTAGAAAAATGAAAAAGTGAGAGGAGAAGACTCATGATTGAAAAAGTGGAACGTCTCATTACAGAGATTAATCGTATTCATCTAGAATATTCTAAAGATTATTTTGAAACGGGTAAGGTGGAAAAAATCAATCTCAAGCATACCTTTTCAAAAGTTCCGACGAAAGCGATTTTGTCCTACCGTCTGAATTTACATGAGTCAATTAATGACTATCTGATGAAAGCGGATGTCCAAGATATTGCCTATGTTTATCGTGTCAAAACTTCTGAGTCTATTTTAGATAAAATTACACGTTTTTCAGAGCGTCAAGAGGGCTATCCTGTGAATTCCATTCTTAATGATATTTTTGGTGCTCGTATGATTTTAAGTTCCAAAGAGATAGCTCAAGTCATGGAGAAGTTAGATGATTGGCAAGAGAATTACGGACTAAAAAACTGGTATTTACGTGATAAAGATGGTTATGTCGGTATTCATATCTATTTTAAAAATAAAAGTAATTTTTACTACCCATGGGAACTTCAACTTTGGGATAAGAAAGATGTAGATAGCAATATAGCCAGTCATATCAAGTATAAACGAGGATTTGTGGAGTAGACATTTCAAGTGGAAATGACGATACAGGAATTGTATGAAACTTACTTACTTTATATTGTTTCTTTTTCCATAATATGTACTCTCCATTCTTCGAAAGGAGTTGAACACGCCCTAAATACTGTGTGAAAACTCCTTATTACTAACTGAAGCAACAAATTTTAAACACTTTAAACTACAGAAAGGATAGTTTAGTTACTTATCGTAACTGAACACGGGACTAATCCTTTCTACATCCTTTTATCATTACACACACTCTACATTCTTTGAAAGGAGTTGAACACGCCCCCAATGCTGGGTGAAAAAGATAAATTCTCTTGTGAGCTTGCTTATTTCAAGAATTTTCTATTTTCACTTGGTATTTTACGGGCTCTGTATCCTATATGTCTAACATTCAAAACATGTCCCTCGAGGACATCATGGGAGAGCGCTTTGGTCGCTACTCCAAGTATATTATTCAAGACCGGGCTTTGCCAGACATTCGTGATGGCTTGAAGCCGGTTCAGCGTCGTATCCTTTATTCTATGAATAAGGATGGTAATACCTTTGATAAGAGCTACCGTAAATCGGCTAAGTCAGTCGGGAATATCATGGGGAATTTCCACCCACACGGTGACATTTCCATCTATGATGCCATGGTACGTATGTCACAAGATTGGAAAAATCGTGAGATTTTGGTCGAAATGCACGGTAACAATGGTTCTATGGACGGGGATCCACCTGCGGCCATGCGTTATACCGAGGCACGTTTGTCTGAAATTGCAGGCTATATCCTTCAGGATATTGAGAAAAAGACAGTTCCTTTTGCTTGGAACTTTGACGATACCGAGAAAGAACCCACTGTTTTGCCAGCAGCCTTTCCAAACCTCTTGGTCAATGGTTCTACTGGAATTTCGGCTGGATATGCCACAGACATTCCACCGCATAATTTGGCTGAAGTCATTGATGCTGCGGTTTACATGATTGATCATCCAACGGCCAAAGTTGAAAAACTCATGGAATTCTTGCCTGGACCAGACTTCCCGACTGGAGGGATTATCCAGGGTCGTGATGAAATCAAGAAGGCCTATGAAACTGGGAAGGGGCGCGTGGTTGTTCGTTCCAAGACTGAGATTGAAAAGCTAAAAGGTGGTAAGGAACAAATCGTTGTCACTGAGATTCCTTATGAAATTAATAAAGCCAATCTAGTCAAGAAAATCGATGATGTCCGTGTCAATAACAAGGTGGCAGGTATTGCTGAGGTTCGTGATGAGTCTGACCGTGACGGTCTTCGTATTGCTATCGAACTCAAGAAAGACGCGAATACCGAGCTCGTACTCAACTATCTCTTCAAATACACCGACTTACAAATCAACTACAACTTCAACATGGTGGCGATTGACAATTTCACACCTCGTCAGGTGGGGATTGTCCCAATTTTGTCTAGCTACATTGCCCACCGTCGTGAAGTGATTCTAGCCCGTTCCCGCTTTGACAAGGAAAAGGCTGAGAAACGTCTCCATATCGTCGAAGGTTTGATTCGCGTGATTTCGATTTTGGACGAAGTCATTGCCCTTATCCGTGCTTCTGAGAATAAAGCTGATGCCAAGGAAAACCTCAAGGTCAGCTATGATTTTACAGAAGAGCAGGCTGAGGCTATTGTTACCTTGCAACTTTACCGTTTGACCAATACAGACGTGGTTGTCTTGCAGGAAGAAGAAGCAGAACTTCGTGAAAAGATTGCCATGCTGGCGGCGATTATCGGTGATGAACGGACCATGTACAATCTTATGAAGAAAGAACTTCGTGAGGTCAAGAAGAAATTTGCAACTCCGCGTTTGAGTTCTTTAGAAGACACTGCGAAAGTAATCGAGATTGATACAGCTAGTCTTATCGCTGAGGAAGATACCTACGTCAGCGTGACCAAGGCAGGTTACATCAAGCGTACCAGTCCACGTTCCTTTGCGGCTTCCACCTTGGAAGAAATTGGCAAACGTGATGATGACCGTTTGATTTTTGTACAATCTGCCAAGACAACCCAGCATCTTTTGATGTTCACGACTCTTGGAAATGTCATTTATCGACCAATCCATGAATTGGCAGACATTCGCTGGAAGGACATCGGAGAGCATCTGAGCCAGACTATTACAAACTTTGAAACTAACGAAGAAATCCTTTATGTGGAAGTAGTAGATCAGTTTGATGATGCCACAACCTACTTTGCTGCAACTCGTCTTGGTCAAATCAAGCGTGTAGAACGAAAAGAATTCACCCCATGGCGGACCTACAAGTCTAAGTCGGTTAAGTATGCTAAGCTTAAAGACGAGACAGACCAGATTGTGGCAGTGGCTCCAATTAAACTGGATGATGTTCTCTTGATTAGCCAAAATGGTTATGCACTGCGTTTCAATATTGAAGAGGTTCCGGTTGTCGGTGCCAAGGCAGCAGGTGTCAAGGCTATGAACCTGAAAGAAGATGATGTCCTCCAATCGGCCTTTATCTGTAATACCTCGTCCTTCTACCTCTTGACTCAGCGTGGAAGTTTGAAACGTGTTTCCATTGAGGAAATTCCAGCAACCAGCCGTGCCAAACGTGGTTTACAAGTTTTGCGTGAGTTGAAAAACAAACCACATCGTGTCTTCTTGGCTGGTGCAGTTGCAGAGCAAGGATTTGTAGGTGATCTCTTCAGTACAGAAGTGGAAGAGAATGACCAAACTCTGCTTGTTCAATCCAACAAAGGAACAATCTATGAAAGCCGATTGCAAGACTTGAACCTGTCAGAACGAACTAGCAACGGAAGCTTCATATCAGATACCATTTCAGATGAAGAAGTTTTTGATGCCTATCTTCAGGAAACTTATACAGAATTTGAATCTAAAAAATGATAAAAACAATGAAAAGCTTTTCATTGAGAAATTTGTTAAGTTATAGATTTAAGAATTGAATTTGATTATATATACAAAAACGAACAGTGCTGATTCCCAACTGATAGAGACTGAAGCCTGTTCGTTTTCTTGTTTTTAGTGGTATAGACCGCTTTGTATTTAGATGTGAAATTATTAACATATGAACAACTATACAAGTTGAGCTAATAAAAAATAATATTTTTTAAGAAAGCGCTTGCATCTATAATATTTTTATGTTATACTCTTATTGTTTCAAGAAAGCGCGTTCAAGAAATAATTCGTTTAAATATATATAGGAGTTTTGTATGTCTCGAAACAAACAAGATAAAGGATTTCGTTTTTCTATTCGTAAACGTAGCGTTGGAGTATGTGGTGTTGCCATTGCAACATTTTTGCTAGGTTCTGGCCTTGTATTTCAAACAAATGTAGTAAAAGCAACAGAACCAAGCGTTGCTGCAGTTGCTGGTGAAAATATTGCTGCTCATAAGTCTGCAAGTCAGAGTTCGACTGCTTATGAAGGGGAGGCTTCTAGAGCAGTTGACGGTAATCGTGATAATGCCTGGAACAATCGTTCAGTTACTCATACAGATTTTCAAGATCATTCTTGGTGGAAAGTTGATCTAGCAAAAGAAGAAGGTGTGGGAACTGTTCGTATTTACAATCGTGGAGATGGAGTTGTAGCTAATCGTTTATCTAATTTTGATGTTATTTTATTAGATAAAGATGGTAAGGAAGTAACTCGTCAACATGTCGATAGCTTAAACAATCAACCAACAGTTGATGTTCAATTCTCAGGAGTTAATGCACGGTATGTAAAAATTGAATTAAATAAATCTAAAACTCCTCTTAGTTTGGCAGAAGTTGAAGTATATCGTGCTGTAAAAGAAGAAAAAGTAGTAACAGATAAGAAAACAGAAAACCAAGTTAAAACAGAAAGTAAAGCTAAAAAAGATTATACTGCAGAGCTAAATAACTATTTATTTGGTTTAAATTACGATAAACTAAATATTTTAACTAGAAAAGGCGAAGCATTAGAAAATTACACTAATACAAGCACAAAACAACAAGGAAATGAATTTGTGGTTGTCGAAAAAGTGAAGAAAAACCTTTCTAATGGTTCTGCAGATGTTGCCATTAATGGTAACGGAGATATCTTCCTAGGTGCTTTGTTTAAAGCAAATCAAGACCTCCTAGAAAATAAACCACAACAAATTAGTTTAGATCGTAGCAAAGGTAGAATTAGTGTTGATTTGCCAGGAATGGTAGGCGGAGATAGCTATGTAGATGCTAATCCAACTGCAAGTGGTATGCAGGAAGGTGTGAATACCTTGTTAAATCGTTGGCATGAAAAATATGCTGCGAAAAATCCTGCTCCAGCACGTATGCAGTACGAATCAACTTCTGCTTACAGCATGAATCAATTGAAAGCAAAATTCGGAAGTGATTTTGAAAAAGTCGGTGTTAATTTGAAAATTGATTTTGAGGCTGTGAACAAGGGTGAAAAACAAATCGAAGTTGTTGATTTTAAACAAATTTACTATACTGCTAACTTTGATGCTCCAAAAAATCCATCAGATGTATTTGCTTCAGGAGTAACGGTTGATCAATTGAAAGCACGTGGAATTGATGAAAAAACACCTCCTGTATACGTTTCAAGCGTTTCATACGGACGTCAAATGTATGTCAAATTTGAAACAACAAGCAAGAGTACAGAGTTGAAAGCGGCAATCAATGCTGTCATCAAAGGAGTGCCTATTAAACCAGAATCTGAATGGGCACGTGTCTTGAAGAATACAACTGTAACAGTTTCAATCGTAGGTGGAAATGCTGATGGCGCTGCACGTGTTGTGACAGGTACAGTAGAAGATTTGAAGAAATTGATTCAAGAAGGAGCTACTTTCAGTACACAAAACCCTGCTGTTCCAATTTCTTATAAGACTGCATTCTTGAAAGATAATCAAGTAGCCACAATTCAAAGCAATACAGACTACATTGAAACTAAAGTGACTTCATATAAAAATGGTTACCTCAATTTACAGCATAAGGGAGCTTACATTGCTCGTTACTATGTTTACTGGGATGAAGTAACTTATGATAAGGATGGAGTTGAAAGCATTCGCTCACGTCAATGGGAAGATAATGGTAAAAACAGAACAGCTGGCTTCCAAACTGAACTTCAATTTAAAGGAAATGTACGTAATATACGCGTGAAGATTCAAGAAAAAACAGGTCTTGTTTGGGAACCATGGCGTACAGTTTATAATCGCACTGACCTTCCTCTTGTTCAAAAACGTACAATTATTAATTCAGGTACAACACTAAGACCAAAATACGATGAAAAAGTTGAAAATAACTAATTTTTCACTTGTAAAAGGAATCAGTTCTAAGAGCTGGTTCTTTTTATTGAAGAAATTTTCTGAAAATTACAAAATATACTTGCTATTTTAGAAAAATAGTGTAGAATATAAGAAATAGGTTTTTAGAATAAGGAGTGGAATATGACAGTAACGATTGATTGGGAAAACCTTGGTTTTTCCTATATGAAATTACCTTATCGCTATATTGCTCATTTTAAAAATGGACAATGGAATCAGGGAGAACTTACAGAAGATGCAACCTTGCATATTTCAGAGTCTTCTCCAAGTCTTCACTATGGACAACAAGCATTTGAAGGTTTGAAAGCTTATCGTACGAAGGATGGCAGTGTTCAACTGTTCCGTCCTGATGAAAATGCCAAACGTTTACAACGTACCTGTGACCGTCTCTTGATGCCACAAGTTCCAACAGAAATGTTTGTAGAAGCTTGTAAAGCAGTTGTCCGTGCGAATGAAGAATACGTACCACCATACGGAACAGGTGGAACCCTCTATCTTCGCCCTCTTTTGATTGGTGTCGGAGATATTATTGGGGTAAAACCAGCAGAAGAATACATTTTCACCATCTTTGCTATGCCAGTTGGAAATTACTTTAAGGGTGGATTGGTTCCAACCAACTTCTTGATTCAGGATGAATACGATCGTGCGGCTCCAAATGGTACAGGTGCAGCTAAAGTTGGTGGGAACTATGCTGCAAGTCTCTTGCCAGGGAAATTGGCCAAGTCACGTCATTTCTCAGATGTTATCTATCTAGACCCATCAACTCATACAAAGATTGAAGAAGTCGGTTCAGCTAACTTCTTTGGAATTACAGCTGACAATGAGTTTGTAACACCATTGAGTCCATCTATCTTGCCATCTATTACCAAGTACTCTTTGCTTTACTTGGCAGAACATCGCTTGGGCTTGACTCCTATTGAGGGGGATGTCCCGATTGATAACCTTGACCGTTTTGTAGAGGCAGGTGCCTGTGGTACAGCAGCAGTTATTTCGCCAATTGGTGGAATTCAGCACGGTGATGATTTCCATGTTTTCTATAGTGAAACAGAAGTAGGTCCTGTGACTCGTAAACTCTATGATGAATTGACAGGAATTCAGTTTGGTGATATTGAAGCGCCAGAAGATTGGATTGTAAAAGTAGATTAAAATTAACTAAAGGAGATTTTTTATGAAATCGAAAAAGTGGCTCTTAACAGCAGGAGTGGTCCTGAGCACAACAGCTCTTTTAGTAGCTTGTGGAAAAGCTGATAAAGAAGCAGATGCACCGACAACATTTTCATATGTCTATGCAGTAGATCCGGCATCTTTGGATTATAGTGTAGCGACTCGTACATCTACAACAGATGTCATCGGGAACGTGGTTGATGGCTTGATGGAAAACGACCAATACGGAAATGTTATTCCTTCTTTGGCTGAAGATTGGTCTGTCTCAAAAGATGGTTTGACTTATACCTATAAACTTCGTAAAGGAGTTAAATGGTACACATCAGAAGGTGAAGAATACGCAGAAGTAACAGCCCATGACTTTGTGACAGGACTAAAACACGTAGCTGATGGTAAGTCAGACGGTGTCTCTCTCATCCAAAATTCAATTAAGGGCTTGGATGCCTACATGACTGGTGAGACCAATGATTTCTCTACAGTTGGTGTCAAGGCCTTGGACGATTACACAGTTGAATATACCCTAAACAAACCAGAAAGTTTCTGGAACTCTAAAGTCACAACAGCGACGATGTTGCCTGTAAATGAAGAGTTTTTGAAGGCATCAGGTAAAGATTATGGATCAGTTACTCCAGCAGGAATTCTCTACAATGGTCCTTATATCTTGAAGACCTTGACATCTAAATCGTTGATTGAATACGAGAAAAACCCAAATTACTGGGATAAAGAAAAGGTAAAAATCGAGAAGGTTAAATTGACTTACTACGATGGTTCTGATCAGGAATCGTTGATTCGTAGCTTCTCTTCAGGTGCCTATACGACAGCCCGTCTCTTCCCAAGTAGCTCAAACTTTGCTTCAACTTTGGAACAATACGGAGATAAAATCACTTATAGCCCACAGGACTCAAGTAGTTATTACTTCACCTTTAACGTAAATCGTCAGTCATATAATAAAACTGCGAAAACAAGTGAAGAGCAAAAGACTTCTACTAAAGAAGCTATGCTTAATAAGGACTTCCGTCAGGCTATCAACTTTGCCTTCAACCGCCATTCTTATGCTGCCCAGCTAAATGGTGAAGACGGTGCGGACAAGATTATTCGTAACAGCCTTGTTCCTGACAACTTTGTACAAGCAGGTGGTAAAAACTTTGGTCAAATCGCTCAAGCAGAGTTGGTGAACTATGGTGACCAATGGAAAGGTGTTGAGCTAGTTGACGGTAAGGATTCTATCTACAATCCTGACAAGGCTAAAGCTGCTTTCGAAAAAGCTAAGAAAGACTTGGAATCTAAAGGGGTAACATTCCCAATTCACTTGGATGTCCCAGTTGAACAAACAGATACCATCGCTGTTCAACAAAGCAACTCTTTCAAACAGTCAATCGAATCAACTCTTGGTGCTGAAAATGTTGTCATCGACGTTCTTCAAATGACAGATAATGAAAAGGAAACAATCACTTCTCAAGCGCGTGTTCCTTCTCAAAAAGATTATGATTTGAACAGTACAGGATGGGCTCCAAGCTATCAAGACCCAGCATCTTACTTGAATATCATGGATCCTAAATCAGGTTCTGCTATGAAACACCTTGGTATTACTAAAGGGAAAGATAAGGATGTTGTAGCGAAACTTGGTTTGGACCAATATAAGAAATTATTGGATGATGCCGATTCAGAAACTACAAATCTTGAAGAACGCTATGAAAAATATGCCAAGGCTCAAGCTTGGTTGACAGATAGTTCATTATTGATGCCAACAGCTTCATCTGGTGGTTCTCCAGTTGTAAGTAATGTCGTGCCATTCTCAAAACCGTACTCACAAGTTGGTATTAAGGGTGACCCATATATCTTTAAAGGAATGAAATTGCAAAAAGATATCGTTACAACAAAAGAATATGAAGAAGCACTGAAAAAATGGCAAAAAGAAAAATTGGAATCAAATGGTAAGTACCAAAAAGAACTAGAAAAACACATTAAATAATGCGGAAAACTCTATATCAGACAAGCCTGATGTAGAGTTTTTTCTTGCTAGTTTTAGGATTTTCTTGTAAAATAGAAAAAGTGAAGAGAGGTATGAAATGAGTAAGAAAGATAAAAAAATTGAAATTCAAGTAGCAGATGCCAAGGTTAATGTAGGAAAAGACAGTTTTGAAGGTTATACCTTGACCATTGGTAAAAAAGTTATCGGAGAAATTGCCGAATTAGATGGACAATTTGCCATCATAAAGAATGGGAATGTCGATAGTTTTTATAAAAAATTGGAAAAAGCTGTGGAAATTTTGATTGAAAATTATAATTTAGCAAAATAAGTCTTGTTTTTTTGAAATTTTCATGATATAATAGTCCATGTTGATTGTAGGAGAGATAGCGAAGAGGCTAAACGCGGCGGACTGTAAATCCGCTCCTTCGGGTTCGGGGGTTCGAATCCCTCTCTCTCCATTTCGTCAATGGGGTATAGCCAAGCGGTAAGGCAAGGGACTTTGACTCCCTCATGCGTTGGTTCGAATCCAGCTACCCCAGTTCTTAGGTAATAATCAAGATAAAAAGCAAAATATCTTAGGGTATTTTATTTTTATAATTGAAAGACGTGAACGATATGAACATGTCCTTGCGGGTGCTTAGGAAAAAAATTATAAGTATGTCAAGTTTAAGAAAAACTTGATTGTTGGAGGATTTTTTAGATGAACGAATTTGAAGATTTGCTAAATAGCGTTAGCCAAGTTGAGACTGGTGATGTTGTTAGTGCTGAAGTATTGACAGTTGATGCGACTCAAGCTAACGTTGCAATCTCTGGAACTGGTGTTGAAGGTGTCTTGACTCTTCGCGAATTGACAAACGATCGCGATGCAGATATCAATGACTTTGTTAAAGTAGGAGAAGTATTGGATGTTCTTGTACTTCGTCAAGTAGTTGGTAAAGATACTGATACAGTTACATACCTTGTATCTAAAAAACGCCTTGAAGCTCGCAAAGCATGGGACAAACTTGTTGGTCGCGAAGAAGAAGTTGTTACTGTTAAAGGAACTCGTGCCGTTAAAGGTGGACTTTCAGTAGAATTTGAAGGTGTTCGTGGATTTATCCCAGCTTCAATGTTGGATACTCGTTTCGTACGTAACACTGAGCGTTTTGTAGGTCAAGAATTTGATGCTAAAATCAAAGAAGTTGACGCTAAAGAAAACCGCTTCATCCTTTCACGTCGTGAAGTTGTTGAAGCAGCTACAGCAGCAGCTCGCGCTGAAGTATTTGGTAAATTGGCTGTTGGTGATGTAGTAACTGGTAAAGTTGCACGTATCACAAGTTTTGGTGCTTTCATCGACCTTGGTGGTGTTGACGGATTGGTTCACTTGACTGAATTGTCACACGAACGTAACGTATCACCAAAATCAGTTGTAACTGTTGGTGAAGAAATTGAAGTTAAAATCCTTGATCTTAACGAAGAAGAAGGACGTGTCTCACTTTCACTTAAAGCAACAACACCTGGACCATGGGATGGCGTTGAGCAAAAATTGGCTAAAGGTGATGTAGTAGAAGGAACAGTTAAACGTTTGACTGACTTCGGTGCATTTGTTGAAGTATTGCCAGGTATCGATGGACTTGTTCACGTATCACAAATTTCACACAAACGTATTGAAAATCCAAAAGAAGCTCTTAAAGTAGGTCAAGAAGTTAAAGTTAAAGTTCTTGAAGTTAACGCAGATGCAGAGCGCGTATCACTTTCTATCAAAGCTCTTGAAGAGCGTCCAGCTCAAGAAGAAGGACAAAAAGAAGAAAAACGTGCTGCTCGTCCACGTCGTCCAAAACGTCAAGAAAAACGTGATTTCGAACTTCCAGAAACACAAACAGGATTCTCAATGGCTGACTTGTTCGGTGACATCGAACTTTAATCAAATTGAAAATTCACAAAATCCTTTGTTTTCTAAACAAGGGATTTTTCTTTTGTCTGTAAGTCTTTTTTGATATAATAGTTCTATGTTAGAATCAGAAAAACAATCACGTTATCAAATCTTAAATGAGGAGCTCTCTTTTTTATTGGAAGGCGAAACCAATGTTTTGGCTAATCTTTCCAACGCCAGTGCTCTTTTAAAATCACGCTTTCCTAATACCGTATTTGCAGGCTTTTATCTGTTCGATGGAAAGGAATTGATTTTAGGTCCTTTCCAAGGAGGTGTTTCCTGTATCCGTATCTCACTAGGCAAAGGTGTTTGTGGTGAGGCAGCCCACTTTCAGGAAACTGTTCTGGTTGGTAATGTAACAACTTATCCCAACTATATTTCTTGTGATAGTCGAGCTAAAAGTGAAATTGTTGTTCCGATGGTTAAGAATGGTCAATTGCTCGGGGTTCTGGATCTGGATTCTTCAGAGATTGATGATTATGATGCTATGGATCGAGATTATTTGGAACAATTTGTCGCTATTTTGCTTGAAAAGACAGAATGGGACTTTACAATGTTTGGGGAGAAAGCCTAATGTATCAAGCTCTTTATCGAAAATATAGAAGTCAAAACTTCTCCCAGTTGGTTGGACAGGAAGTTGTGGCTAAGACTCTTAAACAAGCAGTGGAGCAAGAGAAAATAAGTCACGCTTATCTTTTTTCGGGTCCTCGTGGAACGGGAAAAACCAGTGTGGCTAAGATTTTTGCTAAAGCTATGAACTGTCCAAATCAAGTGGGTGGTGAACCTTGTAATAACTGCTATATTTGTCAGGCAGTGACGGATGGTAGTTTAGAAGATGTCATTGAAATGGATGCGGCTTCTAATAATGGGGTGGATGAAATTCGCGAAATTCGTGATAAATCTACCTACGCTCCTAGTCTTGCCCGTTATAAGGTTTACATCATAGATGAGGTTCACATGCTGTCTACAGGAGCTTTTAATGCCCTCCTAAAGACGTTAGAAGAGCCAACACAGAATGTGGTCTTTATTTTGGCTACTACTGAATTGCACAAGATACCTGCGACTATTCTATCCCGTGTGCAACGTTTTGAATTTAAATCGATTAAGACACAGGATATTAAGGAACATATTCACTATATCTTAGACAAAGAAAATATCAGTTCTGAACCAGAGGCTGTGGAAATCATTGCTAGACGGGCTGAAGGTGGAATGCGAGATGCCTTGTCTATTTTGGATCAAGCCTTGAGTTTGACACAGGGAAACGAGCTGACGACTGCCATCTCTGAAGAAATTACTGGCACAATTAGTCTATCAGCCTTGGATGATTATGTGGCAGCCTTGTCTCAACAGGATGTTCCAAAGGCCCTAGCATGCTTGAATCTTCTCTTTGACAATGGTAAGAGCATGACTCGTTTTGTGACCGAACTTTTACACTATTTAAGAGATTTGTTAATTGTTCAAACAGGTGGAGAAAATACTCATCATAGTCCAGTCTTTGTAGAAAATTTGGCACTTCCTCAAGAAAATCTGTTTGAAATGATTCGCTTGGCGACAGTCAGTTTAGCAGATATTAAGTCTAGTTTGCAGCCCAAAATTTATGCTGAGATGATGACTATCCGTTTGGCAGAGATTAAGCCTGAACCAGCTCTTTCTGGGACAGTTGAAAGTGAAATTTCTGCACTGAGACAGGAAATTGCCCGTCTCAAACAAGAACTTGCCAATGTGGGAACCGTATCTAAGCCAACAAATCCAGCTCCTAGTCGTCCAACAGCAGGAAAGACAATCTATCGTGTGGATCGCAATAAGGTTCAATCTATCTTACAAGAGGCTGTCGAAAATCCTGATTTAGCACGTCAAAATCTGATTCGCTTGCAGAATTCCTGGGGAGAGGTGATTGAAAGTCTTGGAGGTCCTGATAAGGCTCTGCTAGCTGGTTCTCAACCGGTTGCAGCCAATGAACACCATGCTATTCTTGCTTTTGAATCTAACTTCAATGCTGGTCAAACCATGAAACGGGACAATCTCAACACTATGTTTGGTAACATCCTCAGTCAGGCAGCAGGTTTTTCACCTGAGATTTTAGCCATTTCCATGGAGGAATGGAAAGAAGTTCGCGCAGCCTTTTCAGCCAAAGCCAAATCTTCTCAAACTGAAAAAGAAGCAGAAGAAAGCCTGATTCCAGAAGGATTTGAATTTTTGGCTGATAAAGTGAAGGTAGAGGAAGACTAAAGAAAGATTTCATGATACAATAAGTTTATGAATAGACAACAATTTATTATCATCGCGCTGTTTACAGCTGCTGAGACCTATTTTTTCAATGAAGCTTGGATGACTGGTCGTTATATTATGGCAGCCTTTTGGGCCATTTTGCTCTTTAGAAATTTTCGAGTAAGTTACTTGATGGGCAAAATAGTGGATGTCATTGACCAGCATTTAAAAGGAAAAGACTAGTCCTCAGCTTCTAGACAAAATCAAAGCCTTTTAGGCTTTTTTTTGTTATACTATAAAAGTATATTTATTGACCTTTTACCGTATTTTCTAGGGAAATCAAGTATGTTTCCAGTAAGAACTGTAAAGGCCTTGAAAAAGAAAGGAACTATCATGTCAGTATTAGAGATCAAAGATCTTCACGTTGAGATTGAAGGAAAAGAAATTTTAAAAGGGGTTAACCTGACCCTGAAAACAGGAGAAATCGCCGCTATCATGGGACCAAATGGTACAGGTAAATCGACTCTTTCTGCAGCTATCATGGGAAATCCAAACTATGAGGTTACCAAAGGTGAAGTCTTGTTTGATGGCGTAAACATCCTTGAGTTGGAAGTGGACGAGCGTGCGCGTATGGGACTTTTCCTTGCTATGCAATACCCATCAGAAATTCCTGGAATTACCAATGCTGAGTTTCTTCGTGCAGCCATGAATGCTGGTAAAGAAGACGATGAGAAGATTTCAGTTCGTGAGTTTATCACTAAATTGGATGAGAAGATGGAATTGCTCAACATGAAAGAAGAAATGGCTGAGCGTTACCTCAACGAAGGTTTCTCTGGTGGTGAGAAAAAACGTAATGAGATTCTTCAACTTTTGATGTTGGAGCCAACATTTGCCCTTTTGGATGAGATTGACTCTGGTCTTGATATTGACGCTCTTAAAGTTGTGTCTAAGGGTGTTAATGCCATGCGTGGTGAAGGCTTTGGTGCTATGATTATCACTCACTACCAACGTCTTTTGAACTACATCACACCAGACGTGGTACACGTGATGATGGAAGGGCGTGTTGTCCTTTCAGGTGGTCCAGAATTGGCTGCACGTTTGGAACGTGAAGGATACGCAAAACTAGCTGAAGAACTTGGCTACGACTACAAGGAAGAATTGTAATTCCCTCGTATCTTTTAGGAGAAGTAAATGACTAAAGAAAATATTAAACTTTTTTCAGAAATGCACGCTGAACCAAGCTGGTTGGCTGACCTCCGTCAAAAAGCTTTTGATAAGATTGAGAGTTTAGAGTTACCAGTTATTGAGCGTGTCAAATTCCACCGTTGGAATCTGGGTGATGGAACGATTACAGAAAGTGAGCCATCAGCAAATGTTCCAGATTTCACTGCACTAGATAATCACTTGAAGTTGGTGCAAGTAGGAACTCAAACTGTTTTTGAGCAAATTCCAGTTGAGTTGGCTGAACAGGGTGTCGTCTTTACAGACTTCCACTCAGCTTTAGAAGAAATTCCAGAGCTTATTGAAGAATTCTTCATGTCATCTGTTAAGTATGACGATGACAAGTTGGCAGCCTACCATACAGCTTATTTCAACAGTGGTGCTGTTCTCTACATTCCTGATAATGTTGAGATTAAAGAACCAATCGAAGGAATTTTCTATCAAGATAGTGATAGCGATGTGCCGTTTAACAAGCATATTATGATTATCGCTGGTAAAAATTCTAAGATTAGTTATCTGGAACGTTTAGAGTCACGCGGTGAAGGAAGTGCCAAAGCAACTGCTAATATCACAGTAGAAGTAATTGCACGTTCTGGTGCTCAAGTGAAGTTTGCTGCTATCGATCGTTTAGGAGAAAACGTCACTGCCTACATTAGCCGTCGTGGTAAATTAGGCAACGATGCAAGCATTGACTGGGCAATCGGTGTCATGAACGAAGGGAACGTCGTTGCGGACTTTGATAGTGACTTGATTGGTAACGGTAGCCATGCAGATCTCAAGGTTGTAGCTCTTTCAAGTGGTCGTCAGGTACAAGGGATTGATACTCGAGTGACTAACTATGGTTGCAACTCAATCGGAAATATCCTACAACATGGGGTTATTCTTGAAAAAGCAACTTTAACTTTCAACGGTATCGGGCACATTATCAAGGGGGCTAAGGGAGCAGATGCGCAACAAGAAAGTCGTGTTCTCATGCTTTCAGACCAAGCGCGTTCAGATGCCAATCCAATTCTTTTGATTGATGAAAATGACGTAACTGCAGGACATGCGGCTTCTATCGGTCAGGTAGATCCAGAAGACATGTACTACCTCATGAGCCGTGGTTTAGATAAGGCAACTGCAGAACGTTTGGTTGTTCGTGGTTTCCTTGGCTCCGTTATCGTTGAGATTCCAGTCAAGGAAGTTCGTGATGAAATGATTGCAACTATCGAAGAAAAATTGTCAAAACGCTAAGGGGTAGCCTATGTTAGATGTAGAAGTGATTCGCAAGGATTTTCCAATTTTAGACCAGATTGTTAATGATGAACCATTGGTTTATTTGGACAATGCTGCGACGACACAAAAACCACTAGCAGTTCTGGAGACGATTAACCGCTACTATGAGAACGACAATGCCAATGTTCATCGTGGCGTTCATACCTTGGCAGAAAGAGCGACAGCTTCTTATGAAGCCGCTCGTGAAACTATTGGTGAGTTTATCAATGCAGGGTCTACAAAGGAAGTTCTCTTTACCAGAGGAACGACAACCAGTCTGAACTGGGTGGCACACTTTGCAGAGGAAGTCTTGACTGAGGGAGACCAGGTTTTGATTTCTGTCATGGAACATCATTCCAACATCATTCCTTGGCAGGAGGCCTGTCGCAAGACTGGAGCAGAGCTTGTCTATGTTTATCTCAAGGACGGAGCTCTGGATATGGATGATTTGCGAACTAAATTGACTGACAAGGTCAAGTTTGTTTCGCTAGCTCACGCCTCCAATGTTCTTGGTGTGGTTAATCCTATCAAAGAAATCACTCAATTGGCCCATCAAGTTGGAGCCATCATGGTGGTGGATGGTGCTCAATCTACTCCTCATATGAAGATCGATGTCCGGGACTTGGATGTGGACTTCTTTGCCTTTTCAGGTCACAAGATGGCTGGTCCAACTGGTATTGGTGTTCTTTATGGTAAAGAAAAGTATCTGGAACAAATGTCACCAGTAGAATTTGGCGGCGAAATGATTGATTTTGTCTATGAGCAATCTGCTAGTTGGAAGGAATTGCCTTGGAAATTTGAGGCTGGAACTCCTAATATGGCAGGTGCAATTGGACTTGCTGCGGCAGTGGATTATCTGGAAAAGATTGGTATGGATGCCATTGAAGCTCATGAACAGGAATTAATCGCATACGTCTATCCAAAACTGAAGGCGATTGAAGGATTGACCATTTATGGTTCGCAGGACTTGGCTCAACGTTCAGGTGTCATTGCCTTTAACCTAGGTGACCTTCATCCTCACGACCTTGCGACTGCTTTGGATTATGAAGGAGTGGCTGTTCGTGCGGGTCACCATTGTGCGCAACCCTTGCTCCAGTATTTGGACGTTCCAGCTACAGCTCGTGCAAGTTTTTATATCTACAATACCAAGGCAGATTGCGATAAGCTAGTCGATGCCTTACAAAAGACAAAGGAGTTTTTCAATGGCACTTTCTAAACTAGATAGCCTTTATATGGCAGTGGTAGCGGACCATTCGAAAAATCCACATCACCAAGGGAAGTTGGAAGATGCTGAGCAAATCAGTCTCAACAATCCGACTTGTGGGGATGTTATCAATCTCTCTGTCAAGTTTGATACAGAGAATCGTTTGGAAGATATCGCTTTTCTAAACTCAGGTTGTACCATCTCAACTGCCTCTGCAAGCATGATGACGGACACAGTTTTAGGAAAAACCAAACAAGAAATCTTAGAACTTGCGACTATTTTTTCTGAAATGGTTCAAGGGCAAAAAGATGAACGCCAAGACCAACTAGGCGATGCAGCTTTCTTATCAGGCGTTGCAAAATTCCCTCAACGAATCAAGTGTGCAACCCTAGCTTGGAACGCTTTGAAGAAAACAATTGAAAATCAAGAAAACAAGTAAGGCAAGATTCTTTTGTCTTATGAATCAGTAGAAATAAAGAATGAAAGAAAGGATATTATGGCTGAAGAAAGAGTAGAACCAAAACCAATCGATCTTGGTGAATATAAATTTGGTTTCCATGATGATGTAGAGCCTGTCCTATCGA
>DXLD01000001.1:6083-28704 GCA_019414935.1 Streptococcus sp. | reverse complement strand
AGTTCATTTGGATACCTACGCGCTCACCAAGTTCGTAGACAGCTTTTGCGTAAGATTCCACACCTTCTTCTGGAGTAGAAGCTGGAAGTCCAAGCATACGAGCGATATCTTGGTACTTCTCATCTGCACGGTAGTAGTTGTACTTAGGCCATGTTGCTGTCTTAGCTGGACGTGTACCGTTGTAGCGGATGACATATGGAAGCAAGATAGCATTTGTACGACCATGGATTGTGTGGAATTGCGCACCAATCTTATGGGCCATTGAGTGAGAAATACCTAGGAAGGCATTGGCAAAGGCCATACCAGCGATTGTTGAAGCGTTATGCATTTTCTCACGTGAGTGGAAGTCTGCATTCTTAACTGAGCTTTCAAGGTTTTCGAATACAAGTTTAATTGCTTGAAGTGCAAGACCGTCAGTGTAGTCGCTAGCCATTTGTGATACGTAAGCTTCAGTAGCGTGAGTCAATACGTCCATACCAGTATCAGCAGCAACAAATCCAGGAACTGTCAATACCAAAGCAGGGTCTACGATTGCCACAGTTGGTGTCAATGAGTAGTCAGCGATTGGGTATTTACGGTTGTTTGCTTTATCAGAGATAACGGCAAATGGTGTTACTTCAGATCCTGTACCAGATGTAGTTGGGATCGCGATGAATTTAGTCTTCTTACCAAGCAATGGGAACTTGAAGGCACGTTTACGGATATCCATGAATTTTTGAACAAGGTCACGGAAGTCCACTTCTGGTTGTTCGTAGAAGAGCCACATTACTTTAGCGGCATCCATTGGAGATCCACCACCAAGAGCGATGATTGTATCTGGTTTGAAGGCGCGCATGATTTCAGTACCACGGTTTACAGTTGTGATATCTGGATCTGGTTCTACATCAGCAAAGATTTGGTAAACAACCTTATTGCGACGAAGGTCAAGTTGTTCGATGATACGATCAAGGAAACCAAGCTCTACCATGGCATGGTCAGTAACGATCATGACACGTTCAACGTCACGACATTTTTGAAGGTATTGAATTGAATCACGTTCAAAGTATGTTTTTGAAGGAAGTTTCATCCATTGCATGTTATTTCTCCGTCTTCCGACTTTTTTGATATTCAAGAGGTTGATGGCGCTGACGTTATCTCCAACTGAGTTGCGTCCGTAAGAACCACATCCAAGTGTCAATGATGGCAAGAAGGCATTGTAAACGTCCCCGATACCACCGAAAGTAGAAGGTGAGTTACAGATAACACGAATAGCTTTAACAGCTTTACCAAATTCTTTAGTTAATTCTTCATCAGCTGTATGGATGGCTGCTGAGTGTCCAAGACCGTTAAATTCAACCATTTGACGAGCTTTGGCAATACCATCTTCACGGCTTTCAGATTTCAAAACTGCGATAACTGGTGACAATTTTTCACGAGTCAATGGCTCATTTTCACCAACTTCTTTACATTCTGCAGCAAGAATGTTTGTTCCTTCTGGAACTGTAAATCCTGCTTGCTCTGCAATCCAAGTTGCTGGTTTACCAACGATATCAGCATTCAATTTTGCACCAGCACAGTTTTTGCTGTTTGCTTTCACGCCGAAGCAGAACTCTTCAAGAAGAGCTTTTTCTTTTTTGTTTACAAAGTAAGTGTGATAAGATTTGAACTCTGCTACAAATTCATCGTAAATTTCTTTATCAATGATAACCGCTTGTTCAGATGCACAGACCATACCGTTATCAAATGATTTAGACATGACGATATCGTGTGCAGCTTGGCGGATGTTAGCTGATTTTTCAACATAAGCGGGAACGTTTCCGGCACCTACCCCAAGAGCTGGTTTACCACATGAGTATGCGGCTTTAACCATGGCATTACCACCTGTTGCAAGAATTGTGGCAACACCTTCGTGGTTCATAAGTGCACTAGTTGCTTCCATAGATGGTTCAGTGATCCACTGTACACAGTTTTCAGGAGCTCCTGCTTTAATCGCAGCATCACGAACGATTTGAGCTGCGTGAGCTGATGATTCTTGAGCTGATGGGTGGAATGCAAAGACGATTGGATTACGAGTCTTCAATGAAATCAATGCCTTAAAGATCGCTGTTGATGTTGGGTTTGTTGTAGGAGTAATACCACAGACAACACCAACCGGTTCAGCGATGAGAGTCAATCCTGTTACATCGTCTTCTTCGATAACGCCAACTGTCTTAGTGTGACGCATGTTGTTTACTACATGTTCACAAGCAAACAAGTTCTTAGTTGCTTTATCTTCAAATACACCACGTCCTGTTTCTTCAAAGGCATGTAAAGCCAATTCTCCGTGGGCATCCAAAGCTGCCACTGACGCTTTAGCTACGATGTAGTCGACCTGTTCTTGGTCGAGTTTACGCATTTCCTCAAGAGCAACTAAAGCTTTTTGCACCAAGCCATCGACATGCTTTTCAGCAGCGAGTTTCTTTTCTTCTGGTGTCACAGTTTTTTTATCAGCCATATTTTCCTCCATAGCTTTCAAGGATCGATATCCTTTGTTAATTTTTTCACAAGTTTATTATAACGCATTATTTCAACTTTGTAAACAGTTTCATAAACATTTCACAAAGAATTTTTTATTGTTTGTGAATTTTTTCTCATTTTCTTTACTTATCAAGTTTTTTCTTTAGAGTTTGTGAAATGAATTTCAAATATTTTTTTATTTCACAAGCTTGATTGGAAGAGGAGCTTGGAAAGAGATAGATTTTCTAGTAAGCGCTTACTTTTAAATGATAACAATACCTCCTTTGATAAGGAGGCTTTATTTTTGTTGAAAAACGCCTTGTTTAAAAGTCCCTTCATAAACGACTTCTTGTTCTGTTGTTAGTTTCCCTTTTCCTTCAGCCTGACCATTTACAAAATCACCTTCGTAGGTCCAGCCTTCTTTGGATTGAAAGGTACCTTTTCCGTTGAAGGCTCCATTGTTGAAACCACCAGTATACTGGTCCCCATTTTGGAAAGTAATGGTACCTTGGCCATTCATTTTACCACGTACAAGACTGCCATCGTAAACAATCGTTCCATTATCAAGCTTTAGAACGCCTTTTCCGGGAATATTTAGAAAAAAGACGAGTACAGCACAAAAAACAATCGTAACTACTGCCAAAATCTCTAAACGTGGACGAGTCAGATAGATACGATACTTGTCGTAAAAATTCTTAAGATTTTCCATCTTCACTCCCCTTTTCTAAACGTTCTAACCAAGCTTGACAACCCTCTTGAACACGCTGATAGGTTTCCTCAAAATCTCCTGTATACCAAGGATCTGGAACACTTTCAGATGCGAATGAGTAAATCTTATCTTTACAGTCTGCTGGACACATCTGACGTAAGTCAGAAACATTTGAAGCATCCATACCGATAATATAATCAAAGGCTTCAAAATCTTCCTTACTAATCTGAAGCGATGTCTTGCCTTTATCATAAGGAATCTCATACTGTTGAAAAATCCCTTGAGTTCCCTTATGAATCGGATTGCCATGTTCCCAAGAAGAAGTCGCTCGACTTTGGATTTCATAATTATCTGTCATTGATTTCATAACAAACTCAGCCATAGGACTACGGCAAATATTCCCCAGACAGACAAAGACTAGTTTTTTCATCCCATTTCCTTTCTTTTATAGAAAAACGGGAGTTAGTAATCCCGTCTTATTTTTCAATTGCGCCTTCTAGTGAAGCTGTTTCTTTCAGCGGTAATACGGTCTTGATAGCAGCTAGTTCAAAAGTCAAGTAAACTCCATCTACATCAAGAACAATCGTTCTCTTCTCAGTATCTACTTCATCGACTGTTCCGTAAAGTCCACCGATTGTAATCACTTCATAGCCTTTTTGCAGTTTATTTAAGCTTTCCATACGTTTTTGTGCTTGTTTCTTTTGAGAGCGTTGCATAAAGAACATCAAGGCAAACATCGCTACAAGCATAATTAAAAATGTATAATTTGGATTCATTTTCTTCTCCTTTGTCTTTTACATAGGACTACTATATCAAATTTCAGCTACTTTTACAAGATTGTACCTTGCTTTTCTAATAAGAAAAACCAGAGCTTGCGCCCTGATTTTTAGGATTATTTCAAGTTTTGCACAACTTTTACAAGATTTTCAACAGTAAAGCCATATTCTGCCAATACTTTTGGTGCTGGAGCAGAGGCTCCGAAGGTATCAATACCTAGAACGGCACCATCTAGTCCAACATATTTGTACCAGTTTTGAGTTGCACCCATTTCGACTGCGACACGACGACGAACTGCATTTGGAAGAATTTCTTCCTTGTATGCTGCATCTTGTTTATCAAAGACATCTGTAGATGGCATGCTGACTACGCGGACTTTTGCACCTTGACTAGCCAATTCTTTGGCAGCTGAGACAGCAAGATTAACCTCTGAACCTGTCGCAATCAAGATGGTATCAAAGTCTGCTGCATTTTCATAGACAACATAAGCACCTTTTGCAACCTTGTCGAAGTCTGTTCCTTCTTCAACAGTCAAGTTTTGACGTGTCAATACAAGGGCAGTTGGTGTTTTTTCGCTTGTCACTGCAAGGTACCAAGCTGCTTGCGTTTCACGCGCATCTGCTGGACGGAAAACATTCAGATTTGGCATGGCACGAAGACCTGCTAAATGCTCAACTGGTTCGTGAGTCGGACCGTCTTCCCCAACCGCAATAGAATCGTGGGTAAAGACATAAGTCACAGGAAGTCCTTGTAAGGCTGACAAGCGAACAGCTGCCTTCACATAGTCAGAGAAGACGAAGAAAGTTCCACCGTATACACGAAGTCCACCGTGAAGAGCCATCCCGTTCAAGATTGTTCCCATAGCAAATTCACGAACACCAAACTGAATGTTACGGTTCAAGCGATGAGCATCGTCTTGAAGTCCGTCAGTCTTGATATAAGTCATGTTTGAGTGAGCAAGGTCAGCTGATCCACCTAGGAAGGTTGGTAACTTAGCCGCCACAACATTCAAGGCATCTTGGCTTGAATTACGAGTTGCTTGAGAGAAACCATTTTCTAAAGCTGGGAAGTCTGCTGGAGTCACTTCAACTGGATCACGTCCATCAATAATGGCTTCTACTTCTGCAGCCA
This sequence comes from Streptococcus sp., assembly GCA_019414935.1. GTDB lineage: Bacteria > Bacillota > Bacilli > Lactobacillales > Streptococcaceae > Streptococcus. Next base: position 23,612 of record DXLD01000001.1, on the reverse strand, counting down.
ATTCTGGATGCGCTTCTTTATAGTCAGCAACTAATTTTGTCCAAGCTTCATAAGCTGATGCACCACGGTCTGCAACATGTTCTTTGAAATCAGCATAAACTTGTTCTGGAATTTCAAATGGTTCATAGTCCCAACCGAGAGCTTGACGAGTAGCTGCAGTTTCATCTGCTCCAAGAGGAGCACCGTGTACGGCATTAGTTCCTTGTTTATTTGGAGAACCGTATCCAATAACAGTCTTCACTTCAATCAAAGATGGCTTGCCTGAAGCTTTAGCCGTTTCGATAGCAGCATGGATTGCTTCCAAGTCTGTTCCATCTTCAACCAAGGCAGTATGCCAACCGTAGGCATTGTAACGGTCACGAACGCTTTCTGTAAAGGAATCCTTTGTCTCACCATCCAAGTTGATGTCATTTGAATCATAAAGGACAACCAACTTATCTAGTTTTTGCAAGCCTGCGTACGAAGCTGCCTCGCTTGAGACACCTTCCATCAAGTCTCCGTCTCCACAGATAACGTAAGTATAGTGGTCAAAGATATTGTAGCCTTCGCGGTTATATTTGGCTGCCAAGAAACGTTCTGCTTGGGCAAAACCAGTGGCAGTTGAAATCCCTTGACCTAGAGGACCTGTCGTAGCATCAATCCCTGCTGTATGGCCAAATTCTGGGTGACCTGGTGTTTTTGAACCCCATTGACGGAAGCTCTTGATCTCATCCATGCTGACATCTTCAAAACCAGAAAGGTGAAGAAGGGCATAAAGAAGCATTGAACCATGGCCTGCTGAAAGAATAAAGCGGTCGCGGTTAATCCAGTTTGGTTGAGCTGGATTGATACGAAGTTGTTTTGTAAAGAGGCTATAAGCCATCGGAGCCGCTCCCATAACCACACCTGGGTGACCTGAGTTGGCTTTGTTGATAGCGTCAATACCTAGGAAACGAATTGCATTAACAGATAGATTTGACATAGAATTTCCTTTCTATTTGAGGTGATTATTGAATCACACATTCTATTTTACTATTATATGAAAATTATCCGTATCATGCAACATACGGATAACCTCCAAAGAATATTTTTATATTATAGCAAAGCTTTAAATTGAATGTTAGAGTCTTGTTCAAAACAATCATCAAAACCACGTGGATGATGGTATTCTACTAAGTGTTGATCTTGAGGATAAGTGTACTTACCGCCGACTTCCCAGATAAATGGATGGAAATCGTATTGCAAGCGATCTTTTCTCATTTTCCAAAGTTCTAGAATCTCATTAGTGGAAGCCATGAAGTTAGACCAGATATCATAGTGAACTGGGATAATGACTTTGGTACGCAGATTTTCTGCCATACGAAGAAGGTCGATAGATGTCATTTTATCTTGGATACCTACCGGATTTTCACCATAGTTATTCAAAGCAACATCAATTTTAAAGTCTTTACCATGTTTTGCAAAATAGTTTGAGAAGTGAGAATCTGCACCATGATAGATGGTTCCACCTGGTGTTTCAAAGATATAGTTAACAGCCTTTTGAGCCATTTCTTCATCTGTAACAGCTAAGCCAGCAAGTTCACCGCCTGTCTCATCAGCACCGTTCACTGGAAGAGTTACCAAGCAAGTACGGTCAAATGATTCTACTGCATGAATCTTCATATCTTTTAATTCGATGGTGTCACCTGGTTTAACAACGATGATACGTTCTTTTGGAACACCCCATCCTTCCCAGATTCGTCCACAGTGGTAAGGACCGATAAACTTAACATGCTCTAACTTAGGATTGTTGAGAATTGCTGCAGCTGTGTATGGGTCGATATGATCACTATGGAAGTGTGAAACTAAGTAATAGTCTAGTTCGTTGATAGCAAATGGATCGATAACCATTGGCTGAACACGCAAGTTTGGTTGCAACTTACGAACACCTGCCATATTTGCCATTTGGTGCCCACGAACCATATCTTTCACTTTTTTGGTTGATTTTCCACGGTTTGACCAAAGGTCCATGACAACGTTAGCACCACCTGGTGTCTTAATCCAAGTACCACAGTTGCCTAGCCACCACATGGCAAAGTTGCCTTCAGGTACGACTTCTTCTTCGATTTCTTCGTTCAACCATGTTCCCCACTCTGGGAAAGTAGCTAAAATCCATGACTCTCTTGTAATTTCTTTGACGTTTGGCATATGTTGCCTCCTTTGGATATAATTGTTATCTTTGAGATTAGTATACCACCCTTCAAAACACTAAAAAAGACCAAGAAAAACACAGGTTTGTGTTCATCATTGGACTGTCCTTCAAATATCTTCCAAAAAAGCTTGAACTACTATTTCTTGATTTATAAGTGTTTGAACCTCTTCTTGAAACTTACTAGCCAACTTGCTGTCTACAATATAAGACGAAATAAGACTAGAAAGATTTTCACTGAAACTTTTGCTCTCATTACGAAATATATTGTGTTTAAGATAGTCTAGCATTTTCAAAATATCTTCTGCTTCAAGGATAGGATTAACCCTTAAAATCGGAAATCTGCTATCCAAATCATCATTAGTAGTAATCACTACATCAACTTGTGCAATATCTTCCACACTCTTAAATTGTTCTGTTGTAAATACAGTGCCAATTTGCTCATTTGGAAAATAAAGTTTGCATTGTTTCAGCAAAAGTCTCGAAACCGCAACACCTTCATCACAAACGAGATAAACTTTTTTCATATTTTTTTGAGACGATGGTGTATACTTTAAAAATCCTCCAATATGAATCGTCAAATAGGCAATATCATCGTCTGTTAGCCGAATAAACCATGCTCCTTCTAAAATTTCCGCAGATTTTCTAGTGACTAAAAATAATTCTCCATACTTGGATCGAATTTGTTTTGTTAGAGGATTTTTAGAAAAAATACCGTAAGTCTTTCTAAATAACAAGGCTTTACAGTGGATCATCAAATTTCTTAACAAATCATCCTTGTTCTCAATCTCCATTCGGATTTGTGATTCAAAATACCAGATAAATTCTTCTAAAGCAAGTTTTAATTGCCGAAAATCATCACTTTCTGCATGAATATCCAAATCTTTACGATAGGAGAGGAGAAGAACAGCTACAAGAGAAACTTCAAGTTCTGACAAAGAAATTTCAAACTTTTGAAACAACCGTTCTCCTAATTTCTTAGACACCTGATACTCTATTCTTTTTCTTATCAAAGAAAATTCTTTCTCTATATCCTGATGTCTTTCTTGATACTGTTCAACATTATGACAGCTTAACAGCAAATAAGGTAGCACCTGCAACATAAAAGTTACTTCATGATGATTTATTTTCTTCCCTAAATCTTGTTCAACTAAAGGAACCTGTTCCTTAAAAAATTGGTTCATTTCAACAGAAAGCAAACACTCACCATCTAACCTCTCTTTCATCTTATCTTCTAAAATAGATACAAAAGTGGCATTTTCTTCCATAAAAATATGATATAGAAGCGATTGAAGATACTGAATTTTATTAAGAGGGTGGGCATGAAGATGGTATCCCTGTGACTTGCTCACTTGCAAGGTCACCTGATATTGTTCCAAAGTTAGTTGATAACGAATACTATTCAAATCATTGAGAACAGTATTCCTAGACACCTCTGTTAACTCCATCAATTTTTCAATCGTAATACGTTCTTTAGAAATACCTATCCATAGTAACATTATCATCATACGTTCATGCGCACTCATGATATAATCATACGAATCTACTTCTGATAATAGTTCACAACAAGCATCTCTCTGCTCTTCCGTTAAGTGAATACCAATTCGTGGAATACTAATGATGTGAAGCGCCTCGTCACCCAAAGCAGCATTGATTTTGTCAATGTGATAATAAATTTTCCTTCTTGACTCTTTCAAATCTTTCGAAATCGCCATAATCGTTTTGGACGTTTCTTGATCCATCAAATATTGAAGTAAATCACAACTTGCCTTATCCAGTACCATATTTCATACTCCTCTATCAATCAACTGCCTTGAAAACAACTTTATAATAGTATCACATTCACTAACGCATTTCAATTATCAACAGTAGTCTCTTAATAACGAATACTTACAATTACAAAAGCGAGGCTTGGATCGAAAGGTCCTAGCCTCTTTTCAATTCAATTTCTTATTTCTTTTGACCGTAATAAGCATTTGGTCCATGCTTACGTTGGTAGTGCTTTTCTAGAATGTACTGGGGAGCAGGTTCAACTCTTGGATTGATTTGTTCTGTAAAGCGATTCATCTTTGATACTTCCTCTAATACGACAGAGTGATAAACGGCATTCTCTGGATTTTTGCCCCAGGTGAATGGACCGTGATTGCGTACAACAATTCCTGGTACTTCAACCGGGTTAAGTCCGCGACGTTCAAACTCTTCTACGATAACCAGGCCAGTATCTTTTTCATAGGCCACTTCTACTTCGTCCTTGGTCAAACTACGGGCGCAAGGGATTGAACCGTAAAAATAGTCTGCATGGGTTGTTCCATAGAAAGGAATATCACGTCCAGCCTGTGCCCAACCAACTGCTTCTGTCGAATGGGTGTGGACCACACTACCAATCTCTTGCCATGCCTTATATAACTGCACATGAGTTGGGAGGTCAGAAGATGGTCTTAAATCTCCTTCTAGAATTTGGCCATCCAAGTCCGTCACCACCATGTTTTCAGGTGTCAATTCGTCATAATCAACGCCTGATGGTTTAATAACAATGACACCTAGTTCGCGATTGACTTCCGATACATTTCCCCAGGTAAATTTAACAAGCCCATGTTTTGGTAATGATTGATTGGCATTACAGACTCGTTTACGCATATCGTTTATTACTTGATTCATCTTACATCAAACCTGCTTTCTTAATTAGTGGATAGAGAAAAGCTTGCGCCTCTTGAATGGCTGCGCGTGTTTCTTCTACAGTTTCACAATTTTCAGACCACATTTCGATTAGGAAAGGTCCATTATAATTGGTTTGTTTTAAAATATCGAAAGCTTCTTCCCATTTAACACAACCTTGCCCAAAAGTTACATCTCGGAACTGGCCCTTTGAACTTTCTGTCACTGCATAAGTATCCTTGAGATGGAGAGCTGCGATGGCATGATGCCCAAGATAAAATTCACTGTAGACATCATTATGCCATGCAGATACATTACCAATATCTGGGTATACAAAGAGGTAGGGAGAGTCAATCTCTTTTTCTACAGCCAAGTATTTTTCGATGCTATTGATGAAAGGATCATCCATAATTTCAATAGCAAGTACCACCTGAGCCTCTTCAGCCCAGTCACAGGCTTTTCTCAAATTTTTGATAAAACGTTGGCGTGTCTGGGGTGACTTTTCCTCATAATAAACGTCGTAACCAGCTAATTGAATAGTACGAACTCCCAAGTCTTGGGCTAATTCAATACATTTTTTCATGAGTTCTAGAGATTTTTCCTCTATAACTGGATCATTTGATCCCAATGGGTAGCGACGATGGCCTGAAAAACAGATAGAAGGAATACGAACACCAGTTTTATAGATTGCTTTGACAACTTCCAAACGCTCGTCCTTGCTCCAGTCCAGTCTTGCTAAACGCTCGTCACGTTCATCAATAGACATCTCGACAAAATCAAAGCCTAACTCCTTGGCAAAATTTAAACGTTCTAGCCAAGTAAAGTGTGTCGGGGTTGCCTTTTCATAAATTCCAATTGGACGTGCCATGGTTTACCCCCAAATTCGTCTGATTTCATCCTTGAAGGCACGCGCTGCTCCTGCTGGATCCGCAGCTTCTGTAATTCCACGACCTGCGATGAAGGTAAAGACATCAACGCCTTCAAATAGTTTGAGAGTATCTACATCTAGACCACCTGTTACAGACACACGGAAGCCCATGTCGATGAGTTTTTTAACCTTATTAAGGTCTTTTTCACCCCAAGTCTCACCAGCAAGAAGTGCATCACGAGATTGGTGATAAATAGCTTGTGAGATACCAGCATCTAGCCAAAGCTGAGCTTGTTCAAAAGTCCAATCGCCATAAAGTTCAATCTGGATTTCGCCTCGGTCTCCACGTTCAGTCTTGATAGCCTTTAGAGCCGCTTCCATAGTAGGGATAGTTGCACAACAGATACAAGTCATCCAATCTGCTCCACGAACCGCATTATTTTTAGCAACTGTTCCACCAGCATCAGCACATTTTGTGTCTGCCACAATAATCTTATCTGGGAAAAGGCTACGCAAGACTTCAACCAGTTCACTTCCAACTTGAAGCAAGCAAACAGTTCCAGCTTCGATAATATCTACTTCCTGACCAACAGAAACAGCTGCTTTAATCGCTCCTTGCAAGTCTGAATGGTCTAATGCAACTTGTAAATTAGGTATTCTTTTTGTCATCTCTTTTTCCTCTTTCTAACTTTCCAAATCTAATCCTTCGAGATAAGGGCTATTCTTAGATTCTTCAATCATCGCCAAGACATCTTCTTTAGTCTGGCAAGCCTGTAAACGTGCGATAGAATCTTCTAATTCAAACAAGGCAATAATCTGTGGAATGGCTACACTTGTGTGAATTTTTGAGCTTGTTGCTGCTAGTGCCAACAAAACTGAAACTTCTTTCCCATCTGAAAATACAACAGGATTTTGTAAGGTGATCAATGAAAAGGCATCTCTTTGCACTCCAGCTTCAGGTCTAGCATGGGGCATAGCCATACCTGGCATTAAGATATAGTAGGGACCATATTCTTCAGTCGATTCAATAATTGCATCGTAATACTCTGGCAAAATTGCTCCACTTTCAATCAAGGGATCTACCGCTACCTTGACTGCTTCTTTCCAATCGTTAGCCTCTAAACCTAGTCGGATCGAGTCATTGTCAATTAAAGCTTGTTTTAAATTCATATCTGCCTCCTTTATTTAAAGAGGGAGAAGGACAGAAACGATGACTCTCAGTTTCTATCCAGCCCCCTCCAACCTTTTACTGTAGTGCTTGACTGAGTTTTTCAGTGATTTCTTTATCATCCATCAAATTGTCAAGCCCAATTAACTTCCCATTAGTTCGCCCTTCCAATTCTTGAATCAAATGAAGAGAAGCGATTACGATGTCATATCCTGCTGCTAAACCTTTAGCTTCACCGACACTACATGAATTGACTGTAAAATCTGTTTGATTAAGCTTACGGAGGGCATTTTCAACCTTCATCTTGATAACCATAGATGAACCCATTCCATTTCCACACGCTGCTAATACTTTAACCATTTTATTTTCTCCTTTTCTAGATACTAAGCTTCTTCTTGAACTTCACCGTTGTAATATTTCTCTTTATCTTTTGCTTTGGCAAATTGAAGTTGAGGAATAACAAGCAAGAAGAGACACACAAGTACATAACCAACAATACCAAGGTATTTGAAGATGTATCCAAATCCAAGCCATGGGAATTCAAAGTCGATATTTCCATGGTAACCACCGTAAGATGCTAAGTCAAGAAGGGCCACACAGAGAGCTCCTAAAGCAACTTGGAGAACACCTGAGATGAAGGATAGGATAACAGCCGCTTTCCATCCACCGCGTTTATCAGCATAGACCGCAATGGCTGCATTGTCAAAGAACACTGGTACAAATCCTGTAATAATAAGAATCGGATTTTTAAAGACGATGAGCAAGACAATTGTGATCAATTGACCAATCAAACCAAAGGCAAATCCTGACAAGACAGCGTTTGGAGAACCAAATCCATAAGAAGCTGCAACGTCAACCGCTGGGAATGAACCTGGCAACAATTTGTTTGAAATACCTTGGAAGGCGTTTGTCAACTCAGATACGAACATGCGAACACCTTGCATCAAAACGAACAAGTAAACTGAGAAGGTGAAGGCTGTTTGGATAATGTACATAAAGAAATCTTGTTTAGCAGGATTGAATAGAGTTCCTGAAGTAATGACTTCTTTGTTAGACATAATGTCTGGACCCAAGATTAAAAGAATGGCTCCGAAGAATACGAGCATCAAGGTAGCAGATGCAACAACTGTATCGTGGAAGATTGAGAGGAACTTAGGTAATTTAAGATTGTCTAAACTTTCTTCTTTCTTACCAAAGCGTCCTGCTACTTTATCTACAAACCAGATTGCAAATTGCTGTTGGTGACCAATCGCAAATCCGCCACCACCAGTCAAGCGTTGAGTTGCCTCAACAGTCATATTTGAACTAACTGCCCAGTAAAGGCCACAGATGATACCGATAGCTGCTGTACCATAAGCATTGCGCAATTGTGGGACTAATAATAGAACCATAAGAGATACAGTCGCAGCTTGTTGCACCATGATGTGACCAGTAATAAAGAGGGTTCTTACTTTCGTAATCTTGCGTAGAGCTACAAGCAAGATATTCACTCCAAAACCAATCAATAGAGCTGTAGTTGCAGTCCCGATGAAATCTGGAAACTCTGCTGCAATTTTGTTGTTTGCTGCAGCAAGTCCGAAATAAGGGTCAATAACCGCTGCACCAATTTGGAATTTGTAGTTAAGGGCTGCTAAGATCGGACGGAAGGTTGTAACCAAACCACCCGCACCCACATTGAGCAACATATACCCTACTGTTGCTTTAACAAACCCTGAGAAAACGTCGTGGGCAGGTTTTTTCAAAAGTGCGTATCCTATCAACACCAATAAACCTACGAAAAATGCGGGATTCTGCAAAATATTGCTAGAAAACCAATTTAGAACACTTGAAATAACTTCCATAATTGTTCTCCTTTTGAATTGTTTTTGTAGGTTTATTATATACTTTGAAAGCGTAAACAAAAAGACCAAGAATTACACAGCGGACTGTTCACTCTTGGACTGTATGATTTATGATATTTTAATGATTAGCTTAATTTCTCGTAGCTAGATAAAATGGAAGAATTTTATCATAAGATTTCAGTAAATTTTCCACGATATCTTCTTCAGATGAATTTTCTGTCACAGAAACATCTGCTTTAACTAACACTTTTCGAACTTCCTGACTTCTCAACTTCTCACGTAAAGTACGACGATTTTCTTCGTTCGCATCCCATCTTTGACTTTGATCATCAGAGTAGGCTAGATAATAAATCCCTTTAACGGTTGGAATTTCTAAAACTTTGGCCTGCTTGCCCAGCGTTTGCTCATCTTTCTTGCGTTCAATGAAACTGACTTCTAGTGATACTCCAAAATCTGAAGGACTTCCATACAAACGTAAGGCCATCATAGGTTCTGTCACTTGTCCGTCTCTCTGTAGATAGACCCAGAAATGTGGTCGCAAACGTTGCGCTTGATTCATCCACTGGCTAGTCTGTTGGAGTTGCCATTCTGGATTGCTTGCTTGAAAGGATTTGGCCAGCTCTGTAAAAGCCTTTCGTGCCTCTTGACCTTTGTGGCGCAATTCCAGCATTTTCTCTCGCTCTTCTCCCGCTTTATCTGGATTACGGTACTGCAAACCTGCAAAGTCTAGATAGTCTCTTATCTTATTCAACATCCGTTTAACCTCCTCTAGCTAGCAAAAAATCAGGATAAACCTGATTTTACTTATTCTGTATCTACAACGACATAGCGATTTGGCTCATCACCTTCAGAGTAACTAGTCACGCCATCCATACGTGAAATAATACGGTGGATAATCTTGCGTTCACTATTTGACATAGGATCTGTCTGATGGCTACGACCTTCTTCTAAAACACGAGTCGCCAATTTTTGCGCATAGGTCTGCAAGACTTCTGCACGGTGTTCAACATAATCATTGACATTGATTGTGATGTAGAAGGTTCTTGAATAGCGGTTATAAAGATAATTTTGAGCCAACAGTTGCAAAGCCTTCAAGACTTTACCATGATAACCGATAATACGACCTGGCTCATTGGTATCGATTTGTAAATTGATGCTACGACGGTTGTAGTCATTTGAAATCGTCGCCTCAACGTCCATATCATCAATGATTGTTTGGACATAAGTCGTTACTTCCGTAGCTACTTGTTCAATATCAAAGCTTGGTTCCACCTTTAAGCCCAAATCTTCTAATTCTTGACTTTCAGTTTGTTCCGCTTGAGTCTCAGCAATAGGAGTTTCTACTTCTTCTCCGAAACCAGCTTCTTCAAGCTGTAATTCATTTAAAATCTCAATATGTCCAGTTTCTTCCAAAATAGTGCTGGCATGTTTTTCATTTTTCAAGATTTCAGCCTTGACTTCATCAGAAACCCCTTGACCTTCCTCTTCAATCTTTTTAATTGCTTCTACAACATGCCCCAAATCAACGGTTGCTTCACTGACTGTTTTGACCGGTTCATTTTGTTCATTAATTTCTTTGGGAACACCCTTGACAGCCTGCTGATTAGCTTTAATGACCGTTGTTTCACTAATAGCTTCAATATCAACTTGAGCTGGTTTTTTACCAAATAAACCAAGAAAGCCATTTTTTTCACGAGAAATGACTTTGATATGAGCCTTCAGTCTTGGGATATCTAATTCTTTCAATCCTTTCTGGATTGCTTCTTCAACAGTTGAACCTGTAAATACTACCATTACCAGATTCCTCCTTATTATTTCGTTTTCTGAGCCTTTTTCTTGGCTTTTCTTTTTCTATTTTCCAAATCTTTCTGTGCCTGAACTACCGCCTCGCGCTCTGCGATAATCTTGAATGGATTGTTCAAGAAATAGGTTTGCAAGACTTGATAAGCATTGGACACTGTCCAGTATAGGGCGACTCCACCTGGTGCATAAACTGCAAAGATAAAGATCAAGACTGGAATCCCATACATCATCGCAGTCGTAGCGCCATTACGCTCAGACAAGGCCTTGTTGGACAACCAAGTACTTAAAAAGGTAAATACAGCTGCTAAAATCGGAAGAACAAGGGTTGTATCCACACCACCAAGGTTAATCCATAAGAAATGACCTGTCTTTAAAAAGTCAACTCTTGATAGAGCTTGGAACAAGGCCAAGATAACCGGCATCTGAATCAAAATCGGCCAAAGAGAATCTGACTGTCTGACACCCATTTCTTTAAAGACTTTACGCATTTCTTGCTCTAGCTTGGTTCTACTTTCCATATCTCGACCTGGATATTGTTCTCGAAGCGCCTTAATACGTGGTTGAGCTTCCTGCATTTTTCTGGAAGCCACCATTTGCACTTGAAAGACTGGCAAAAGCAGTGTACGAATCAAGACCGTAAAGAGAATAATTCCCACTCCGATACTGATATCAAATGATAAAAAGCGAATGATTTCCGCAAAGAAGTAAACAAATTTACTCCAAAAATCAGCCGAATCGGCTGTAATATCGCTAGTTGCCCCATTTGTTGCACAGGCTGTCATGATAAATAGAGACAGTCCTAGCAAACTAGTCAACTGTAGTTTCTTTTTCACTCCCATTTCCTTCCTGGTAAATCTTTGATAATTTTAATACGTGGAGTAGATTTTTCTCCATCTCTGCGTATTCCAAGGTCTCAACCCCTTTTCGAGCGATGACAACAAAGTCTACCTTTTCTACCAGACTCCCTTTTGCATTCTGAATAATATGCCGAATCCGTCGCTTGATTTGATTTCTAGTGACGGCATTTCCCAGCTTTTTGCTAACTGATAGACCTACTCGAAAATGGTTTTTTTGATTTTCTAATTTGTAAACAACAAATTTTCGGTTAGCAAAACTTGTTCCTTCCTTGAAAATCGCCTTAAAATCTTTCTCTCTTTTTACACGAAAGTTTTTCTTCAAAACTCAACTCCATCTATTAAATTACTACTATTATACCATATTTTTCAAAAAAGCCAATCATAGCAAGGTTTTGGACAATTTCATCAGAAAAAGAAGCTGGAAAAATCACTTTTCCAACTCCTTGTACGGAATATTTTTTCTAGTTTTACTTATTTTTTCAAGCGTTCAACATCACGAGCAATGACTAATTCTTCATCTGTTGGAATAACCAAGACACGGATTTTAGCTGCCTCTGTTGAAATGTCTCCTGTCACACCAAAGACGTTCTTTTCATCATCAACATCACAACCAAACCAAGAAATTCCTGAGATAACATCCTTACGTACAGCAGCTGCATTTTCTCCGATACCTGCTGTGAAGATAATAGCATCTGCTCCATTTAGGACCGCAAGGTATTGGCCGATATGTTTTTGGATACGATCAACATACATTTCATAGGCCAAAGTGGCATCGTGGTCCCCTTCTTCCATAGCAGCAATCACATCACGCATATCACTAGATTTACCTGAAACACCCATCAGTCCTGATTCACGATTAAGGACGCGACTAATGTCTTCAGGTGTGTTAAAGTCCTCTGTATATTGCATTAAGTAAGGAATGATAGCTGGGTCAACATCCCCTGTACGAGTTCCCATCATCACACCACCAAGTGGAGTGAAGCCCATTGAAGTATCGACAGATTGACCACCCTTAACAGCTGTAATAGATGCTCCATTGCCGATGTGGCAAGTAATTAACTTCAAGTCTTCTAATGGACGTCCCAAGAGTTTTGCAGCTTCTCCTGCTACAAACTGGTGACTTGTACCATGGGCACCGTATTTACGAACCTTGTTTTCTGTGTAATATTTTGTTGGTAGAGGGTAGCGATAAGCTTTCTCTGGCATACTTGTATGGAATGAAGTATCAAAAACAACTACACTGGTAATGTCTGGCAACAATTCCTTGAAGGCGCGAACACCTGCTGCATTAGCTGGATTGTGGAGAGGAGCCAACAAGCTCAACTCTTCAACTTTTTCTAAAACATCCCCTTCAACAACTGTTGATTCTTTGAAATATTCTCCACCGGCAACAACACGGTGGCCAACACCTGTAATCTCATCGTATGCCTTGATGATGTCGAAACGAATTAAGTCATCCAATAAGATTTTAACAGCTTGTGTGTGATTTTCGATATCCAAAACTTGTTGTTCGGAACGGCCATTAAATTTTACAGTTGAAATCGAATCTTTCAAACCGATACGTTCAATCAAACCTTTCGCCAATACTTTTTCCTCTGGCATTAAGTATAATTGCCATTTCAAACTTGAACTTCCTGCATTGATTGCAATTGTTTTTGTCATAACAAGACTCCTCTTTTAAGCGTTTTCATCTATTATAACAAAATCTATTTTATATTTCAGTACCTTGAGTCCATTTTTGAAAATTTTCTTTAAATTTCATTAAAACACTTGCATCTTGCAAGCTAGCAAGCGGATAAACAAAAGGATCTACTGCTGTTTCACTTTTCTTCTGTAAGATAAAAATCGTCTTGGATTGTTTGGCATTGGCAAAGAGATTTTCAGGCAGACTGATCATGGCAACCAGATTCGCCTCTTCTTTTAACCAGCCTTTCAATAAATCACTTTGAGGAGTAGTCAACAAATCACTCGGAGCTAGAAAAATAGCATAGCCATCTGATTTGAGATACTTAAGTCCTTGTTCCATGAGCAAGTGATGGGCGTAGGTATGTTCTTGTCTAGAAGCAACTTGATGACGCGACGCAACGGCGTCATCAGGATAATAGCCAACAGGCAAGTCGCTGATGACCACATCGCTTTCTTTGAGCATTTGTGGACGAACTGCATCTCCTTGGACAAAGCCAGCCTGCAAACCAATCACATCTGCCATGCTTGCTGCCAAATCAATCAGCAAATCATCCACTTCCATTCCCAAGTAATTCACCTTTTTATCAAGCGATGTCAAGAAAGTAGCGCCCAAAATTCCCATGCCAGAACCCATTTCGAGGATAGTAATCTCCTCCTCTTTAAACAGCTCTTCCACGATAAACACCAAAAGTAAAGCAATGGCGTCCGGCGTAAACTGGTGATTGGCCTGTAAAGGCTCCGTTTGTCCTGCCTTCATCAAGAGAAACTGGTAGGTCTTGAGCCACTCTTCTTTGCGAAGCGCTAAGCGCTTAAGGGCTTGATTATTCTCCTTGACCTGATTTAGCTCAGTCTCACCATCCAGATAGATGCTGTTTTGCTCCACCAGGGCGTCATAAAAATTGGTCGCCAAATCACTTTGGATGACTTGGACATTCTCTAGTAAATACGTATAAGCTTGTTCAATTTTTTCAAAATCCATATTCCTATCTTATCAAATTTCCCTCCTTTTTTCCATCCTTATAGAAAAATCACTCCCTGACTAGGCGAGTGATTTTTGGGCTACTGTAAAAAAGAGTTCTGAGTAATTTCCTTGAAACAGGTCTTCAGCGCTATAGAGGATCTGACTATGTACAGATGAAAAACCAAACTGGGCTAGCCTGTTTTCCAGTTCAACCAATTCAAATCCATGATGGTTAGCCTCTGTCTTGGTAAAATCAGCAAGTAGGAGTTGTCCATCTTCCTTCAAATGTTGATGAAACAGTGAGAGAGCCGCATCCAAATCAGGCATATGATGAAGAACACGACAAACAACAATGAGATCAAACTCTTTCTCCAAGGGTCTTTTCAGTAAATCTTGCTCCAAAAACTGGATATTCTTGATGTCTTGCTGCTCCGCTTTCAAACGAGCTTGTTCCAGCATTTTCTCCGAAATATCCACCAATGTTACAGACTTAGCTTGCTTGGCTAGGGGCAAGGTTAACAGACCCGTCCCTCCACCGAAATCCAAAATTTCTTTGTCTAATAGAAGATCAATCTGTTTCTCGACTGCTTGACAAACCAAGTTTGCAAGGAAGATATTTTTAGGGGAATCAAAAGTTTCTGCTTTGTGGTTAAAATCATGTTTCATATTTTTAGTTTAGCACAAAGTAGCTTGATTGGCTAGGAATTCTCTTTCTTTTCAGCCTTCTCTTCTGATTTTTTCTTCTCCGCTTTTTCGATTGGATCAGTCGCTACCTCTTCCTTTTTATCCTTTTTCTCTTCTTTGATTTTGACTGAAGGAAATAAGAACTCATATTGGCTCCTAGGCGTGCGAACCCTTGTCACCAAGTTTGTTTTCTTATTTTGATAGCTCACCTGACCCAGATTAAAGGCCTGTTCCCCACTTTCTTGCTCAACCTTATCTTTGATTCGCTTGGCCATGGCAAAAGCAATTAACTTTTCTTTATTCAAAGCATAGTCTTGATAGTGGGCGACTTGTCGGTTCAAGTAAAATTGTAACAAAAGGCTGAAAATGGCTGCCATGGTGACTGCATAGAGAAGAACACCTGCCTTAACTTTTTGCTTTTTCCACACGATAGATGAACTCCCTTTCTAAGCCTTTTTGAAACTGGAAACGAAAACGAACCACTTGATTTTCCTCTGTAATCTGAGCTGATTTGAGTCCATAAACCATAGGCTGATAACCTCGTCCACTGGCATCGGTTTTTCGAAAATCGTCCGATTTAGACTTACCAATAGAGATATCCTTACCATCCTGCTTCATATAGATACGATTGCCTTCTACTTTTTCAAACTGCGAACGGTCTAATTCTGCCTCCAGCTGGTCCACAAACAAGAGCCACTCCTTTTGCTCGCTTTGTTGCTGGTAGCGAACTTCTGAAATGAGGAGCTGACTCATGGCTTGAAAGAGGAGTAAACTTCCACTGATGACAATGAGAGCAATCAGTGATTCCAACAAGGTGAAAGCATTGACCTTATGGCTCTTTGATAGCCAACAACTGTTCTGAACCATGATAAACCTCCAATCCCTTTTCACTAGAAAACACCTGAATCTCAACTCCGTTTATGTTTACCTGATTTTGACCTGTCTGCAAAGCCATCTTAGCTACACGCAAGATCTCTTCTTTCTGCAAGATTTTTGCTTCTTCTTGCCTATTTTTCTGAATTTGGCTCAAAAGAAGAGTCGCAATGCTGGCAAAGATAGCTAAAGCGACTACTGCTTCCAGTAAAATTACTGCCCTAATTTTTTGTTTCCTTAATGCGTTTAATTTTTCCATTTCCTAGATATAATTGATAGCGAATTGCTCCTTTACTGGTCTGAAATTCAACCTTAACCAGGGACGAATTGCCCCCAAATCGATCAAATGAAATGCTTTGGCCGGATGGTGCCTGAATTCCTTTAGGAACTGTCAACTTTTGACCGCCATTACTGATCGTCTGCCCATCTAAGTTTAGACTAGTCTTTTGCTGACTGCCTACACTGCGTTTTTGGGTTTCCCGATAAAGTTCTTCAAACTCCATAAAGAAAATCTGCTCCTCTACTGCCGCAAAAGTGGACTGTACAGAGCCTGACAAGCCCAAGGCAAGGATACTCACAAGTCCCAAAACCAAGAGGCTTTCCAGCATGGTAAAGGCCTTAATCATTGACTTTACGATTGGCTCCTCCGTTTTTATCATGGTATTCTTTATAAGCTTTAGCCTGTTCTTCCGTGATGCGTCCATCGTCTTGTAACTTTCTTAGGCTAGCATCTTCATTTTTTTCCAAACTATAAAGCTCTGCCTGGCTTTCCACCACCTTAACAACAGCAGCTTTTCCTTTGTCATTGACCGCCTCTTTTTGCTTGGTCAAATTAGGTACAAAGAGCAAGAGAAGCACACTGATAATGAGCAAGACCACCAACATTTCCACAAGCGTGAAAGCTTTCACTTTCGCTTTTTTCAAGAATGTCATCATTTTTTTCATGTTAAAAATTTACCTCCATATTTTGATACATGGGCATGAGCATTGCCGCATAAAGTAAAACGATAATCAGAGCCACAAAGATAAAAACCAGCGGCTGCACCAAATTCATGGTGCGGTTGACTCGGGTAAAAAAGGCTTCCCAAGTTTTTTCAGCATAGATTTCCAACTCACTCCCCAGCTTAGACTTGACTTCACCATACTCGATAATGAGACTCAACTCCTTTTTAAAGAAAGGATAGGTTGCTATGGTTTGAGAAAATTCGCGGCCATTTTGTAGGGATTGAGCTAAATCTTGACCGATTTCTTTAAAGAGCTGGGAACCTTGTTCCTGCATCATCTGAAAAATCTGCATCAGCTCCATCCCCTGCGAAATCATATTCCCCCACTCACGCGCATAATAGGCTGTCAAATAGGTCTGCACAAAGATTCCAAGAAAGGGAAGGCGTGCTAAGATAGAAAAGACGCGCATCTTAGAACTTCTTTTATAAAAAGTTAGTGCTAAAAGGGCAAGTATGAAAACAAACCCTACCATTCCTAGAAAAATTTGTGGCAGATTACCAATGATTTGGGTGGCAATATTGCTACTATCCAGTTGTGGTAGTAGGTAGTTACGTAGTCCCAGCATGATTAAGAGAAGAAAACCTAGTAAAATCAAGGGATAGGTCGCTACTTCAATTAATTTTTTCTTGACCTTGGCAAGATTGTCTAGATACTCTTCTATCTTTCCCAAACTCAGGTGGAGGTTCCCATGAACTTCAGCTAGGGATAACTGAGTGACAATGGCACTTGAAAAACCCAAACTTTCCATCATTTCTGAGAATGATTTTCCCTGAGACAAACCTGTGCGCATCTGGGTCACGCACTGCTTGTCCAACAAGGCACTCCTATCTAAAAAGGAAATGGTCTCCACCAGATGAAAACCGCTGGAAAAGAGATTATTAAACAGGGTGATGATATTTTTTTGCTTAGCTGTAGCTAATTTTTTCCGTTTCAGCCTGAAGACTTGTGATATGTCCATCTT
>DXLD01000001.1:0-5983 GCA_019414935.1 Streptococcus sp. | reverse complement strand
AACCCGATTGCCTCATTCAACTGCAATTGGAGCATGTCGTCCTGCTTGATTTCAACAGGATCTTCGATGGACATGACCTGCTGTCCTTTAAAGAGAGACTTGGCCAATTCATGCATCAAGGTTGTCTTGCCACTGCCGACTGGTCCAGCAAAAAGATAAAGACCACGTTGCCTATACTGCTTACCCAATTCTTCAATGTCCTGAAACCAAAAATGCAAGTCCTGCTCCTCATCATGCAACAAGCGAATCACCAAACTCTCATGCCCTCGATAATCGCCTACGGTAGATAGACGTAGAGATGCCATCTTCTGGTCATAGACATAATCACAGGAACCAAGTTGACTACGTCTCTTCTCCCCAACATTCATACCCGCTACAAACTTAAAGTGACTGATAACGGCAGCAAATTTTTCAAAATCATAAGAACCGATTTTACAGCGCTCGTCTCCCACCCTCATATGAAGCTCATAGGCGTCTAACTTAGGGACAAAATAAATATCTTGCGCTCCTTTTTTCCGAGCTGAACGAATGATTTCCTGTGCAATTTCTTGAACCATACTTACCTCCTCACCTATACTATTCGCAAAGAGTTGGGGAAATAAAAAAAGCAACTCCAAAAAAGTTACTTTTTCTCTAATTTAATTTCATACGGCAAGAACGGTGCCTTTCCTGACCTGTTTGTTTTTCATAGCCTGGACGTAATTTTTCATCTGGGATAACCTGCTCGTCCTGCAAAAGAGCCAAAGAATGGTATTGTTGTAAATAGTCGTCACATTCATCACACCAGCGTTGGTCTTCTGGATCCCAAAAAATAGTCATCAAGTCACTTCTACTTTTATAAAGAGGGGATTCTTGTTCCAGTCTAAACCAGCAAGTTTTGTAGTATTTGAGAGCATCATAATACTGGTCAAATTTCTTACTAGCTACAATATCTTCTTCCCAACCTTCTAAGAACCACCAAGGTTCAAAATCTCCATACATTTCTATAACACGATACATATTCATTCATTTCCTTTGTATCGTATATTATAACCAATTCCATTAAACAAGGAAAGAAATATGCTCATTTCTTAATTTTTTGATAAAAAATCCAGCCATCTGATGGATGACTGAATTTCTATTTGCTTATGTGATAAAAATTTTTCGTTTCCTAAGCTTCAGAAATGTCGTTTTCGATAATGACCTTGATGGCATGGTGTTCTGCTGCCTTACTGAAGACTTCATAGGCTTTTTCAATTTCACTGAGTTTGAAATAGTGAGTTACCAATTTTTCTGGTTCAATCTTATGACTTTCAAGTGCTTTCAACAATTGTGGAGTTGTATTTGTAGATACCAAACCAGTTGTTACATTGATGTTACGAATCCAAAGTTTATCTAAATCGAATTCAACTGGTTTACCATGCACACCACAGTTGGCAACTGTTCCGTCTACACCGATAATCTTTTGACATAAATCAAATGTTGCAGGAATACCTACAGCTTCAATAGCAACATCTACGCCACGACCATCTGTCAAATCATAAATTTCTTTAATGGCTTTTTCAGGGTCTGAAGAATTAACCTTATGAGTCGCACCAAATGATAGGGCAGTTTCCAAACGGTTATCGTCTAGGTCCACCATAATCAATTTGGCTGGTGAATAGAACTGAGCTGTCAAAAGAGCTGCTAAACCAACTGGACCTGAACCAATAATGGCTACGCTGCAACCAGGTTCTACTTTCCCTTTCAAGACACCAATTTCATATCCAGTAGGTAGAATGTCTGATAGCATAACCAAGGCTTCATCTGATAAATCTTCTGGAGTATGGTAAAGAGTATTATCTGCATGAGGGACACGTAGATATTCAGCCTGCATACCATCAATCAAGTGACCGAAAATCCAGCCCCCTTCGTCTTCACAGTGGGCATAAATCCCTTTTTTACAGTAGTAGCATTTTCCACAAGCACAGACACAAGAAATCAAGACCTTGTCGCCTTTTTTGAAGTTAGAAACTCCTTCTCCAACTTCTTCAACAATCCCAATCCCTTCGTGACCAA
Organism: Streptococcus sp.; assembly: GCA_019414935.1. Lineage (GTDB taxonomy): Bacteria > Bacillota > Bacilli > Lactobacillales > Streptococcaceae > Streptococcus. The sequence goes on along the minus strand of DXLD01000001.1, from coordinate 3,946 downwards.
GAATGGTACCACTTTGGCAAGCAGGAACATCTCCTTTAATGATATGGAGGTCTGTTCCACAAATAGTGGTTTTTACGATACGCACAATAGCGTCTGTTGGCTTGCGAATCACTGGTTTGTCAACGTCAACAAAAGAAGCAAGTCCTGGTTTAACATAAGTATAGGCTTTCATAAAGCATTCCTCCGTTTTTTTTATTTGTACTATTTACAATATAATTGTAAGCCTTTTCATTTCTTTGTTCAAGAATTTTTGTGATTTTTTTAACTTTTTTATTTACCGGTAAAGTAATATATATAAAAAAGCAGAAGCTAGTCACTAACTTCTGCCTTCTCTCTTATGCTTGATAACGTTTCACACCGTCTAGGTAGGTTGCTACCAATTCCAAATCTTTATCTAATACGATAAAGTCTGCGTCATAACCTTCACGAATTTGTCCACAGACATCGTCAATATTAACAGATTTTGCTGGGTTAAGACTGGCCATCATGACTGCTTCATGCGGATTCGCAATACCCCACTCGACTACATTTCTCATACCATCTTTAAGTTTGAGGATAGAACCTGCCAAATTGCCTGTAGATTTAAGACGAGCAGTTCCATTGGCAACTACTACCGGGAATTCCCCCAACATATAGTCTCCGTCTTCAAGCCCACCAGCTGTCATACAGTCCGTAATAAGAGCGATGTTTTCTGTCCCCTTTTGCTTAAGTAAAATCTCACAAGCTTTTGGATCTACGTGATAACCATCACAAATCAATTCAGCGTAAGTATGTGGCAACTCATACATAGCTCCCACCATACCGAGCTCACGGTGAGTCAAACCACGCATTCCATTGTAAGCATGTACCCAAACACTCGCTCCAGCATCGACTGCTTTTTTAGCCTCATCAAAAGTTGCATTTGAATGTCCAAGAGCAACTGTTACGCCTTCTCCGGTGATAGTCCGTACAAAGTCTTCTACACCTTCACGCTCTGGCGCAAGAGCAATTTTATTTAGCAAGCCATTTGCTGCTTTTTGCCAAGCACGAAACTCATCCATGCGAGGGTCTTTCATGTAGGCAGGGTTTTGAGCTCCCTTGTATTTCTCTGTGAAATAAGGCCCTTCAAAATAAATTCCACGAATCTTGGCCCCACTTGCTTCCTGGTAACGAGCACCGATATTTTCTGTTACTGCAAGCAATTGCTCATAAGAGGATGTCAAAGTGGTTGGCAAGAAGCTGGTGACACCTGTACTAAGTAGTCCTTCACTCATGGTATGAAGGGTTCCTTCGATATTATTGTCCATAACATCTACACCACCAAATCCATGAATGTGGGTATCTACAAGTCCTGGAGCAATGCTGTATCCTGTATAGTCAATCACCTCAGCTCCTTCAGGAATCTCTTCTACATGTTTTCCAAACTTGCCATCCACAAGTTCCAAGTAACCGCCACGACGCACCCCGTGTGGGTAGAAAAACTGATCCGCTTTAATATAGTTAGGCATAATGTTAACCTCCTTAAAAGATTGATTCTACAATTTATTATGTCAATTACATTATAAACCTTTCTTTTTTATTTGTAAATGGTATAGACCTATTTTCTAGAGATATTTTAAAAGAGCTGGATTTCTCCAACTCTTCTCTTTTTAATACAAATTATTTTGATTTGACTGGCTTGTCTTGAGCTGTTTGTAAGGCTGTAGCAATGGTATCTGCATACAATTTAGCTCCTGCTTCAATTTTACTATTGTCACTTCCGAAATGGACTTGGTCTGTCCCAGTCCAAATTTCTGGATGTTCCTTAGCAACTTGATTCCAATCTGCTATCGTGATGTAAGGGGTCTTCTCTGCTAATTCTCTCATATAGGCAGCAGCCTTCTCAACGATTGCATAGGTCTCTTTTGTCTTATCTCCCTCATAAGGAGTCACCAAAACCATGTGGTGGCCCTTAGGAAGATTTTTCACAATACTATCCCAGTCTTCCTTGTAATTTTCAGGATTATTCACGCCTGTTGCAATAATCACCATCTTTGGTAGAAATTTATTCTGGCTATTATTTAGCATGATTTCATTGGCAGTCTTGGTTGTTCTGCTGACCTGCGCGTTAATCTGTGCTCCAGGAAGGGCTGTCTGCAGGGCTGTATTTGCCCTTAAAGCCACCGAGTCACCAATTAGCATAGTGCCATCAGCAATTCCTAAACTATCAGCTTCTGCTCGTTCTGCCATCAACTTTGTCTGACCAATATTTGTTTCAGCTTGCTTCAAGCCATTGACAGTCAAGTCTGTCTCAAAGGCTCCCACTTGTGGTGCCATCAAAGTCACTACAAAGACAATGAAGGCCAAGATTCCTGTACTTGCTGCAAGGATTGTGTGAATATGAGGCAGGGGACGAAGAGTTTGTAGAATAGGTGTATCCTTTCCTGCAATCCAAGGTTCCAACACATAAAATGATAGGCTGGCAAAGCCATAAGAAAAAATCAAAGTCAGTAACACAGCAAAAAGATTTGATGTCAACTGTGAAAAAATAATGTAGAAAGGCCAATGGAAGAGATAAACCGCATAACTAGTATCTGCTAAAAAACTAACAATCTTTGGCTCCTGCATATTAGGAGTCTTTTCATGTAAGACACGCGCTGCCAGAATCATGGCAAGGGCAGCAAGACTGGCAAGCAAGAAGCCCATAAGATAGGCAAAAAGATAGGTAAATTTGACAAAGAAGGTCAAAATGAGTAAGAAGCCAAAACCTCCTGCAAAAACCAACAAGGTCTTTCGTAAATCCCAGATTTTATCCAACTGCTTGACGAGAGAAGTCGTCTGACGAACTCCTACAACAGTTGCTAACACACTTCCCAAAAAGAAGGGATAGACATGGGTTAAACTGGAGAAGTAAACAGAGGAATAAGAGGTTACTAGAAAACTACCAATAAACATGGAGAAGAAACTAATCAAGAAGGCAGCAGCAGATAAGAGAAAGACCATCCCCTTCAACTGACCATTTGATTTAGCCTGCTTAGATAAGAACCAAACTGCTAATCCCCAAAGAATATAGTAGTGAACCTCAACGGCCAAGCTCCAATTATGAACAAACAAATGAGGAATAAACTGAGATTCATAACTCCCACCTGTCAGGAGTTCATAGAAGTTGGTCATAAAGCCTAAGACTCCCGCAATCTGACCCCCAATTCCAGCAACATAGTCTTGCCGGACTAGGAAGGTAAAGGGCATGGTCACTAGAACCATCAACACCACAGGTGGCACAATCCGATAAAAACGTCTCCTAAAAAATCCTATCAAATCAATCTCATGATTTTTAGAAAATTCTTCGATGAGTAGAGCCGTAATCAGAAATCCTGAAAATGTGAAAAAGACATCCACCCCGAAAAATCCTCCAGGAAAGATCGTCTGAAAGAAATGATACAAGAGTACCAGTAGTAAACCTGTAATCCTAATCAAGGAAAACCATTTAATGCGCATACGAGTTTATTCTCCCTTTCATTATACACTTTATTCTATCAAAAAAAGAAGAAAAATCCCAAGAGAAAACTTAGGATTTTTAGCTTATATCAATTCCATTTTAGAAATTACGGCCTGATTTATTATAGCCATATTTTTCCACAAAATACTCACGGAATTCCAAGAGATTGTCATCCATGATGGCTTGGCGCACTTGCTTCATCAGGTTAAGCAAGAAGTAAAGGTTATGGTAGCTAGTCAAGCGAATACCGAAGGTTTCATCGGCTTTGAGGAGGTGGCGAAGGTAGGCGCGTGTATAGTTCTTACATGTGTAGCAATCACATTCAGGATCTAGTGGTGTAAAGTCCTCAGCAAACTGAGCATTTTTGACAACCAAACGTCCCTGACTGGTCATACAAGTTCCGTTACGAGCGATACGAGTCGGCAAGACACAGTCAAACATATCCACCCCACGAATCACCCCATCAATCAAGCTATCTGGCGCTCCCAC